>PMKA01000525.1 GCA_003157575.1 Opitutia bacterium | reverse complement strand
CACCAGCAAAACGCGGGCCGCGGCCGAATCCAGACTTCGTGCCGTGAGTCGGCGAGGCAAACTTGCGCACTGGTTCGACGAGTACGGCGAAGTTGACTGAGATGATGTCGCCGATGAGCACCGTGGACGCAAACGTGGTCGACGGCGTCCCGCGACGCCGGATCGTCGTCGCCTCGATGGTGGGCACCACGATCGAGTTCTACGACTTCTACATCTATGCCACGGCCGCGGTTTCCATCTTTCCGCACCTGTTCTTCCCCAAGGGCAACCCCACGACAGCGCTGCTGGCCTCGCTGGCGACATTCGGTCTGGCTTTCGTGGCGCGCCCGGTGGGATCAATCTTGTTCGGGCACTTCGGCGATCGTGCCGGGCGCAAGGCCACGCTAGTCGGCTCGCTGCTGACCATGGGGATCGCCACCTTCGTCATCGGATTGCTGCCGACCTACCAGCAGGTGGGCGTCGCGGCGCCGGTGCTGTTGGCGGTGCTGCGGTTCGCTCAGGGCCTCGCGTTGGGCGGAGAGTGGAGCGGGGCGGCGCTGCTGGCCACCGAGACCGTCGAAGCTGACAAGCGGGGGAGGGCGGGGATGTGGCCACAGTTGGGCGCGCCGTTCGGTTTCCTGCTGGCCAACGGGCTGTTCCTGATACTCATCGGCTGGCTGGGCCACAGCGCCGCCGAGGCCGACCCGGCGGGGCCCTTCCTCACCTGGGGATGGCGGATCCCGTTCCTCTTGAGCGCGGTCATGGTGGCGATTGGGCTGTATGTGCGGCTGCGACTGACGGAGACGCCGGTGTTCGCCAGGGCAATCGAGCGCGGCGAGCGAGTCCGCACCCCGTTGACCGCCGTATTCCGCAGCAGCTGGCGAGAATTGATCATCGGCACGTTCGTCATGCTCGCGACCTACACGCTCTTCTACACCGTTGCGACGTGGGCACTGAGCTACGGCACCACCAAGCGATCACCGGCCGGGACCGGTCTGGGCTTCGGCTATGTGGACTTCCTGCACTTTCAGTTAATCGCGGTGTTGTTCCTTGCCGCAACGGTGCCCATCGCGGGCGCGCTCGCCGACCGATTCGGCCGACGCCGAACGTTGTTGGTCGCGACCGCGGCGATCGTCCTCTACGGCGCGTCGTTTGATCTGATGCTGGCGCCCGCTAGCGCGACGAAGGGCTCGACGCTGATCTTCCTCGTGATCGGAATGACGTTGATGGACTTGTCATTCGGCCCGATGAGCGCAGTGCTACCCGAACTCTTCCCGACCAACGTGCGCTACACCGGCTCCGGGATCGCCTACAACGCATCAAGCATTCTTGGCGCCGCGGTGGCGCCGTTCATCGCGACATGGCTGGCCACGGAATACGGCGTGGCGTGGGTCGGGGTGTACCTGATAGTGGCGGCGACCCTGACCTTCATCGCATTGTTGGCAATGCGCGAAACCAAAGATATTTCGCTGGACGACCCGGTTGCCACGCCGCGAGAGTGCAACTAGCGACGGTGCTACTCGCGAAACGTGTAGCTGAATGCACTTTCGCGGCGAAACTAGTGGCGGATGTAGACCGCCTTGGTGTTGAAGTACTCTTCGATGCCCTTGCGGCCACGCTCGCCGCCCCAACCGGACTGCTTGTGCCCGCAGATCGGCATCGAGGGGTCCGTTGCGATTGCACAGTTCACCCAGATCTGGCCGGCGCGTAGCTCGTTGGCCATGCGGTGGGCGCGGCCGAGGTTTTCGGTCCATAAGGCGGCGGCGAGCCCGAAGTCCGTGTCGTTGGCGGCGGCCAGCACCTCGTCCTCGTCGTCAAACGGGATCACACTCCCCACCGGCCCGAAGATCTCCTCGCGGATGAGCCGCATGTCGGGCGTGGTGTTGGTGAAGATCGTCGCCTGATAGAAGTAACCCTTGCGGTCCATCACGTCGCCACCGGTCATCACCTGCGCGCCGCCGGCGATGCCGTCTTTCACGATGCCTTGCACGCGTTGGCGCTGCTTCTCACTGATCAGCGGCCCGATGATCGAGTCGGGCTCTTCGCTGCCGCCCATCGGTATCATCTGGGCGAGGCCCACGAGGCCTTCCACCACCTGTTCGTAGATGGGGCGCTGGACATAAATGCGCGAGGTGCAGCAGCAGTTCTGCCCCGAGCCGGCCAGCAGGCCCATTCCGCCCAGCATGATCGCCTTCTCGAGATCGGCGTCGTCGAAGATGATCAGCGGTGACTTGCCGCCCAGCTCGAGGGTGAGGCGCTTGAGGTTGCCGGCGGCCGCCTTGACGATCAGTTTTCCGACCTCGGTGGAGCCGGTGAACGAGATCTTGTCGACGTCGGGATGTTCGGTCAGCGCCGCGCCGGTGGTATGGCCGTAGCCGGTGATGACATTGAGGACGCCGTCGGGCAGACCCGCCTCGCGGAAGATCTCCTCGAGCTTGAGCGCGGTCAGCGGTGTTTCCTCGGCGGGCTTGAGCACGGCGCTGCAGCCCGCCGCGAGGGCGGGTGCGACCTTGAGCATCGCGACGAAGAANNGAGACGACACTGCTCGACTCGCCGTGGATCTTGCCGACCCAACCTGCGTAGTAGTGCAGGATGCCGTTGGCCACCGAGATGATGTGTTTGGCGGCCGTGGTGTTCATGCCGTTGTCGCGGGCTTCGAGCTCGGCGAGTTCCTCGGTGCGTTCCTTGATGATGGCGTGAGCGCGGAACAGCACGTTCGCGCGGTGCGCGGCGGGCGCCTTGCGCCAGACACCCGACTCGAATGTTTCGCGTGCCCGGGCCACCGCGTCGTCGACGATCGCCTGGTTCGAATCTACGACCTCCGCGATCTGCTCCTCGGTGGACGGGTTGAAGACCGGAATGGTCGCGGTATTACTCACTGTGCTTAATTCCTTTCGCGGAGAAGCGATGCCGTCAATCTATGGGCATTCAGTTGACGACTTTAAGACCCGTCGCCCGGATGGCTACGCCCGGGTGGGAATCTGGGGGGCGCGCGCTGGGTTCGTGTGTCTTAGACTGCTTATCCCTGCACAGCGCGAAAGGGCGTCGGCCGTGACTCAGACTCCGGAGCACGCTGACGCTGAGCAATCGTCGGCATGGGCGCCGCTGCACAATCCCGTCTATCGCAACCTGTTCATCGCGCAGTTCGTCTCCAATATCGGGACGTGGATGCAAAGTGTG
>PMKA01000157.1 GCA_003157575.1 Opitutia bacterium | reverse complement strand
CCGAAGAAGCAATGCTGACATCGTATTGAGCCAAAGCGAACTGGACCCTCCCAAATCGGGCGCCATGGATGATCGAGAACGCCTCGTTTGGCGTATGACTCACGAGGTGCCGCGATTCGGCCACCCTGCGTATCGCTTCACAATAGGTCATGTGGTCGCCGGTTCCACAGTGGATCTCTTGGCGGATCGCCGGCAACAGAGGGATCACCGCATCCAGGATGGCGCGCGCTTGAGTAACAACCCCAAAAACACCAAAGATGTCGGGCGTCTGGGACGAGTGGTAGGTTTTCTTTCCCCTATCGGTCACGATACCAGAGATCGTGCCGTCTGCGTGAACTCCGCAGAATCGACTATCTGACGCAATGTAGAGTGATGCGTCGCCGTGAGGGTCTCTTCCGACCCAACTCGCTAATGTAGTCATACAACTTCGCCCGAACACCTGGCATCAGCCCACGGCCATGACTGGCCGCGACAGCTGCCACGCATCATTGAGTTTCAGAGCTGCAATTCCAGTCGAAAGGAGCGTGATCCCGCCGGTATCCAAGAGGCTGTTTGCATCGCGAAGGTCTTAGCGGAGCCGCGTTGGCCAGATATGCGGGATATTCGTATGCGCCCACTCGGAGACTTTTGAGAAATACAGCAGGCATTCCCGATCTAGCCCCCCGCCGGACATTGAGGTGTGCCGGCGGTCACCGCGAACCGCTTTGTTGATGTCGCATTGGCTGCCGAGCAGCTGATAACTAGCATAGGGCAGATGGCCTTTCCAACCCGGGATGGGAATCTCTTGAAGGGCGATCTGATATTTGAGCCCGATGGCCTTGAAATCCTCTTCGACTAGCTTTGCCCGACGCTCCAGCTGTGCCGCCGTGAGAAGATCCAGATTTTGGGCGGCAAAGCAAAGGCTCTTGAGGAGATCCGACATTCTGTCTCACGGTTCGTTCTCTTGCACAACAGAGTCAACCGTTACTCGGGATCCTGGTAGCAGGCTTATCGGACCGGTACTGACTCGGAGGAGTCGTTATCTTGAATATCTTAAACCCAAAGTGGAGGAATGTCCGGTTGTCCAGGATCCACCGTTTCTGATCTTCGCTGAGCCGATCTTTCGACGATTTCACCTCGACGAAGAAGAATTCACCCGGACCGAAAACAAGGAGGTCCGGCCAACCGCAATAGTGGTGCCAATAATGGCGCACTAGGTAGACCAGCACCTTTCGCAGGGTGGCCAGTCCCAGGATACTGCGAATCCGCCGCGCGGTCGCCACATCGGCTGGATCATGGGCCCAGATATATTCGCGGAACTCCTCGCTGCAACGGGCCCAGTAGTCGAACAACCAGTCGGAATCGTCCAGGGTAGCGAGATGCCGCCCAATTTGCTTTCTGCGGCGGGTAAAGTAACCGGGAGCTCCGAAGTCTTCCGGCAGGAGCATGCGGATCGGTTCTGCTTTGATCTTCCTGTCGTAGGCGGTGCGTGAACCGAAACCAACGATTCGATTGCGCGGATCGTCGGGGTCTTGGATCAGGAGAAACATGTAGACGCCGAAGAGGGCATGGAACGGCCGGCTCTCGCACAGGATGCACTCATACCCGCGGGCTGAAAAATACTGCTCCGCGAATTTTTCGGGTGAAACCAGACCGTTACCGGTCTCAATCAATACCCCGTGTCCCGGCTGGGGCACATGCTTCGCCGCAATGGAAATCACCTCGGTCTTGGTCGCCTCAATGACGGCGGTCTGCGATTGATCAAGGAAGTCATATTTGGGATTGCGGGCGTGGCGTTCCGTGAATTCCGCCATTACCGCCTTTTCGATCTCCTCCCGCCGGGCCGGAGTCAGGGAGGGATTGCGGGTCCCGGGCTGTTCGTCGAGGCGGCGCAGGAGCTCAAATTCGATCTCGCGCCAATAGTAGCGCGCAATTTTGGAGGTTCTTCCGTAGATGGCGGCCATCGGGAAATTCGGGACCGGCAATCCGCGGCACTCATTGCAGACACGGGGCTGAAACCCGAGCGTGACGGGAAACTCCTGCCGATTTTCGTAATCGTGCCCGCGCCTAAGCTGATGGCTCAGGTATTTCTCGCCGATCTCGCGGTCGCATGCGCACATCATGACCTCGCCGCAGGCCTCACAGCGATACTTGCGGATGAGGTCGTAGTGGTTGAGGCAAACCAGCGAGTCATGCTGACAGTTCATCGCTTGGCGACAGTTGACGCGCGGATGACCCGAGTCCATGCCACACCTCGTCAGTTGGCGTCGGCCCGGTCCACGGCCGCCCGGAGCACGGGCAGAATATTGCCCGTTCGTGCGGCCGCGCGAAGATCGTCGCCCGTCACGAGCGCAACCTGCACCCGCCCGCGGGAGCCGCGCAGCAGCTCCTTGGGGACGGTTTTGGCAAACCCGCGCCACGAAACGAAGAAGCCCAGTTTCACCCGCCCGCGGCGATTCTCCAGTTTGCGTTCGAACAGGACCACCTCGTCCTTGCCGCAAACCTTGGACCAGTTCTTGCACTCGAAAAGGATGATGGCGTTGTCCCGCCACCTTGGGTCGGTATGCGAGTTCAACACCTTGAGATCGATCTCCTCCGTAATCGTGCGAATGCGCTTCTCCACCTCGAATCCCGGCACGGCCGCGAGCAGGGTGAACATCAGATCCTCCAAGGCGTGTCCCTTGGTGGAGGCATCCTTCGCGTGCTCGACTGTTTCCATCAGCGCCGTGGTCTTTTCGGCGACGGCGGCAGGAGCGATCGCTGGCGCTGCGTTGATCTTGTATCCCTTGAGGAATCCCTTTGCCCGCAGGGCATCGAGCACCTGATTGGCGGAGCGCTGGACGGCTTCCGGCGAGATGGCTTCCATCTCGATTTCCATCTTAGTGGTCACCGCTTCGACTTCCTTGGTCACCGGGTCGTTCGCTGGCTGCTTCAGCGCGTCGTGCTGATGTCGCAGAAATCTCGTGATGCCGCCCCAGAATTGCGCGCGCTCCCGCTCGCTCCATTGCTCTGGGTCGAGCCACTTGGGCGGACGTTTGTAGTCAAGCGGCAGCGGCGGGTCGGACGTAATCGTCACCCCCACCGTGATGGGGAAATAGACGCGCTTCAGGCGGTCGTCGATGGTCAGCGGGAAGACCTGAAAAATGATCCGGACGGAGATTGCGTGCCCGTCGGAGGTCATCGGACAAATGAACTCCGGTACATCGATGGCGCGCGTGGCCCGCGCGAGCTGCTCGGCCAGCCGCTTGGGGATTTTCTGTCCTGGCTTCAAGCCCTCCGGGAGCTCGATCTCGGCGGCGCCGATGGAAAACGGGAAGAACAATTGCTCGAGGATCTCCAGTCGTTGCCGGCGGTTGCCGATACTGCGCACCGTTTCGGCCAGCGGTTCCGGCACCATGGGGTGCTGGTAGCGGCCGTTCTTGTACGTGGAGACCTCGTGAGTGAGGTATTGGAGGGTAGTGTAGATCTGCTGGCGAACGCTCATCTCCGCCAGCGTGCGCACCGCGCTTATCCGGGTACGGGTGTTCCGGCTCGTCAGCTGACCGTATCGTATGGCCAGCTCGCTCTTGTTCCACCGCCACTTCTCCCAATCCCACTCGACCGGATATTGAAAAGCCCAGAACGGCGAGTTCCAGCGAACGTGTTTCCGCGAGCGCAAGGCCCGTTGTAGCACACGGAGCGAGCTTTCCAAGACCCACAGCAGAGTACGCACCCGCCAATAGGGGGCGTGTTCCTCGCGTTCCGTGACGAAGCGGTCAAACAGGTCGATATAGCGATCGATGCGCGCAAGGTCCCGCTGTTGGGCGGCGGAAATCGGAGCCGGTGGGCGCTTGGGCATGGTGGGAATCGGCATCTAAGCAGACTATAGAATTGAGGAAAGCTGGAAGCAGCGCGGTTATCTGCTACGTCTCGAATTTTACCCGCCATGGACATCTACATCGACGAGTCGGGGAATTTTCTGGTGCCCGCAAAAGGGGGCCGGAACCTGTCGTGCGTCGGGGCCCTGGTCGTGCGCGAGGGGTCTCGGGATGTACTGGCAGCCCGCTACGCTTCGCTTGTTCGCTTTTGGGGGTCTCGGGACAAGGAGATCAAGGGCAGCAGCCTGTGCGAATCCCAGGTCGCCGCCGT
>PMKA01000146.1 GCA_003157575.1 Opitutia bacterium | reverse complement strand
CTGCTGGCCGAAGACAACGCCGTGAACCAGAAGGTCGCGCTCGCCCTGCTCAAGAAACTGGGCTGCTCCGCCGATGCGGTCGCCGATGGCGTCGAAGTTCTCGACGCACTGCAACGCATCCCCTACGCGCTGGTCTTCATGGATTGCCAGATGCCGGAGATGGACGGTTTCGAAGCGACGCGGCTCATCCGCAAGCGTGAACTCGACACGGGCCGGGTCTGTCCGTGGAAATCGCCCGTCTATATCATCGCGCTCACAGCCTCATCCATTCAGGGCGATCGCGAAAAATGTCTTGCCGCCGGCATGAACGACTACGTGAGCAAACCCGTGCGCCTTGCCGAACTTCAGGCCGCATTGGAACGGTGGCGGGCCTCGCGAGTGCCAGCCGGTTGAAGGCCCTCACATGACGTATTTCTGGTGGCGGCCCGAGCGGCGCTCTTTCCGGATGTGCGGCTGCGTTTGGGATGGCTGGCTGGCCGGCGCCGGCTGAACGACAGCGGCTTCCCGGGGCGCACGCCGTTCGGAAGCCACCCGCCGTTCGGCTTCGAACCAGATCGCATCGTCGCGACCCTCGGGTTGGCCGGATTCCATCCACAGCTCGCGCGCGCACTGTGCGATCTCGTCGTGGCTCGGATTAGGGTCTGTTGCAGTTGCTTCAGTGACAGGGGCTGAAATCGTTGGAATCATGGTTGTCGCTTTTTGGGTTTGTATCGAACGCTAGAAATTTTTTGGGGAAGTTTTCCGAACGCGATGCATATCGCCCCGGGTGGGAATCCAATCCGCTGATCTGTTCGCGGGCACCGCGGTTGAAGCGATTGTTCCTGAAACAAGTGCATTACGAAGCCGGAGAATACTCGCGGGACCGGCGTCAGCATGACCTCAACCGCGGGAGCGCGCCATGGGTTGTTGCCCTACCTCAGGATGGCTGCGGTCGTTTCCGGCTGCGCGTCCGCGGACGCCTCTGGCACGGCTTCGCTGAACAGCACAGGCCTTGGAAGGTGGATTACCGGTGTCATTCAGAACAACGATCTTCCCAAGAACAAAGGTGACCCGCTTCTCAATTATTTCCCGCAGCACGACGTTGCCGAGAGACCGCGCTTCGAGAGACTCGAGCGGCGGCCGACTTTCGCCCTGGAGCATTTTCATGCGTCCCCAGATCATGTTCACCAGAACGTAGGGATCGCCGACGATCTCAAGTGCCTCATTGAAGCAGTCATCTTCCATGGCTGGGGGAAGGGCGCGCTGGCGGAGTTGAAGGTGGAGCGGTGCGACCGAAACGGGCCCGGGCTGCGGATGGCACTCCGGGGACGTTCCGAGCATAGTCCGGCCATCGCACAACGCCATAGGGTGAAACCCCACCCTGACATTCGACGGTCGGGAATCAGCACGGGCTTGGCGAAGCCTTGCGGATTCTAGCCCGCATATTTCACAGTTGTTGCCGTCGCTTCAGTCGTTTCTTGGCCAGCGGCTTCCGTGACGGCGACNNCGGCCGCGCCTCACGAATGATGCCGGCGATCACCGAACGGTGTGTAGGGCCGGCGCTGTTTCGACAGGCTGTAGGGCGGGCGCTAGTCGCCTCGCCACAGGCGGCGAATTGGCATGCCGACAAGCGGCGGCCCTGCAATTGCGGGGAAACGGCTCGCCGACAAGCGGCGGCCCTACATCCGACTGCATCTTTCCGGTCAAGCCCGGATGTGTCGGCCTGCAGGTTCGGCCCGCGGGTATCAACAGTCTGCATGCAGGCTGTGGAGCAGAGTGCGATACATCCGGGCTAGAATGTCACTCCAGCGTCAGCTCGTACCCGACGTCGGCCTTGAAAACATAGGGGCCGGGCGGGAGCGGGGATGTCGTGGTGAACAGGATGGCGTTGGGAGCGACCTGCCTGACGTACGCTGCCGGACGTTGTTCGCCAAAACGGATCATCGTCGGGGCGTCGCCCATGAGCTCGACCCGGCGGCGGCCGTCCGGCAGGGTCTGGGCGGGCGCCAGTTCGACCGGCGGGGTGTCGGATGGCTCCGGGCCGATGAAGAGCACGATGATGACCGGAGCGTTGGATCTCGGGCGGGGATCCTTGCCGTCGAATTCGAGATAGGGAACCTTTCCCTTGTGTCCGGTCATGGCGGGGCCGCCCTCCTCCTCCATGTCGATCTCGGCGACGTTTATCGGCAGCTTCAATCCCAACGACGACTCGACTTTTTCGAGCACGATGCGGCCCCCGTTTCTCGGCATTGACGCCCAGACTCCCCGGTTGAGCAGATAGGCGCCGCCCTTCTTCGGAAAGGGCGGAAACACGGAACCGTCAGCGGGCGGTGAATTCGGCTCCGGGCTTTCAGTCGGCGCGGAAAGGAATGTTCCCATCGGGAACTCGACCAGCGAATGCGGGTAGCCATCGATCGGGCCGGCGAGCGAATTTCCGGTAAACATCAGGTGAAGCGTCGGCGGGGCAGGCGCCCTGAGAAAAGGTATGCTGGGGTTGATGGCGGCGTTCAGATCTCTCCGGCCCCTGGAGCCGAACGTAACCGCTCCCCCAGGAGCATCGAAGGTGCCGGAAAGATCCTGGTGGATTCCGAATTGAGCAAGGGAGCAAATGCTCGCCGTAATTGTGCCGGTCTGCCAGTCAATGCCGGTGATTTCGAGACGCACCTGGGTTGTGATGCCCTGAATTTCGCGCAGAATGCCGTCGTAGGCGATCCCGGTCCGGATGGCGCCCACGAAGCGCCGCGCGTGTTCCGCGCGGGCGGCTTCCAATTGCTGAAGAAAAGCGTCGTTGGCGACCGCAAACCGGTATGCGAACTGCCCGTCCTCTCCGGCGAGCACGCCATCCTTGATGCCGAGGTGGACCTCCAGGTCGTCGCGGTCGCTGAAGACGGATCCGGCCGGGGCGTCTTCCGTCGCTTCGTTCGCGCCGGTTCGGAGGCGGACGGGCTCGCCCCCTGTGCGCCGGGAATTGTCGATGATCGTGCCGTGGAACGCCCGCTTCCACAACCTCATGGTCGATTCCAGGATGGCCTCGACCGACTTTCCGTCTGCCGGGCGGCGGGTGAAGCGCAGCAGGACAGGCTCCGACGTTCCGGCAGTCTTGGAGAGGGCGGCGCCATAGTAGAGCAATTCCGGGCCGGTGGCGGCCAACGCGCGCGCAAACTCCGCCTCCAGCGCGGTCTTCAACGCAGAAGTTTCCTCGGGGCTCAGGGGTTGGAACTGGTACTGGTAATGCGAGTCCCGTTGCGACAGCCCGCCGCGCGGGTCCACATGCAGCGCGAACGACCACTTTTGGGTATTTTCCAGGAACGGTCCTGCATTGGCGACGGCCTGCTCGGAGGGGGAGGTGAGACTGATGACCGGGTCTCCAAATCCGTCATCGGCGCTCCATGAACCATGGAACGTTCGCGCATTATGCCAGCCTCCTTCGTTGCGCAGGAATACGGTCACCTTGTTTTCAGGCGAAACGTCCGCGATCTCCAGATAGAGAGGGGTCTCCTGGCGCGTCTCGGCCTCCACTGCCAGGCCGCGAAACATTCGGCCCGGCACTATTTGCGCGAGGAACGCCTTCCGGCGGCCTTCGATCGCTGCGGCGCGGGACGATTCGACGCTCTGCCGGTTCTCGGCCACGCGAGCGGCGAAGGCCTGCAAGCCGGCCGCAAGCGCGCGCAGCCGGGCATCGTCATCCGCGTTGTCCGCCACAAACGGGGAGTCGCCAAACGCGGATCGCTCCTCCCCTTGCGGTCCGCCGCCTTCAAGTCCGCCCGAGCTCAGTGAAAAATACCATCCGGCGTCGTCCCGATGTGCGTCGATGACGCCGTGAAATCCGAATTGTGCGCCGGCGGCGCACCGCGATTCCAGGATGACCGCCTCGTAGGGATCGGCCGGGAACGGGCCGGCTCCCGCGATTGCAGAATTCCGGGGCGAACCCTTGTCGGCAAGCAGGCGGCGCGCGTCCGCCACCGATTCCGGATTCAACCGGAATTTCCGCCGCAGGTAGTCGGACGCGTCGATCTTCGAGTAAAGAGGCTGGAGTGTCCGCGCCGTGGCGTCGACGTTCAGCTGCAGGCCGCCTTCGTCGAGCCGCCGGGCTTTGATCTCCACGGCGGAGAATCGAAGGCGCCCGGCGCCCGCCGTCCGGTCGAGAAACGCCGTCACCTCCGCCGCCGGGACTTGTGTTCGAAAGTGCAGCCAGCCGAGGAAGCCTCCGAGAATGAGCGCCAGAATCGCGATACCGCCGAGAAACGTGCGTTTGGCTGATGCGAAGAGCGGATGGTTCATATCGTCACGTCAGGATCTTGGGACCGCCCCATTCCAGTTGCACGGCCCTCCAATGTCCAGATGAACCAGCCCCATCCGGGGCAGGCTCGGACTCATCTGCCGATTGCCGGTGAACGTTCGACAAAATCGTCGCAACCATGAACGTTCCGAACCGATATTGGCGCACACCGGCGCCATTCACGGCGCATCGAGGCACGTGCGGATGACTTGGGAGAGCGATTCGATAGTGTACGGTTTTCGCATGAACTGGGCCCCTCTGGTCAGGATCACGGAGCTGGGTTCCGCCGAATTGTAGCCGCTCGTCAGCACGACGTGGAGTTCAGTATCCTCGGCTTGCAACTGTCGGGCGAGATCGCCTCCGGTAAGCCCACCAGGCATCACCATGTCAGTTAAGAGCAAGTCGATTTCGGCCTTGTGTTGGGCCCAGACTGACA
>PMKA01000278.1 GCA_003157575.1 Opitutia bacterium | reverse complement strand
CCGAAGAGATCGCCGACCACGCTCATCCCGTCCATCAGCGGCCCCTCGATGACGTTGAGCGGTCGAGCAAATTTCTTCCGGCACTCCTCGGTGTCGGCCTCGACGTAGGTGTCGATGCCTTTGACGAGGGCGTGGGCGAGGCGGGCCTCGACGGGCTGCTCGCGCCATGCGAGATCCTCCCTGGACTCGGTTTTCGAGGCGCCTCCTTGCACTGCCTTGAGCTGTTCGGCGAATGCGACGAGGCGTTCGGTGGCATCGGGACGGCGGTTGAGAAGCACGTCCTCGATGCGTTCGCGCAGGTCGTCCGGAATTTCCGTGTAAACACCGAGCATCCCGGCGTTGACGATCGCCATGTCGAGGCCGGCCTTGATGGCGTGGTAGAGGAACGCCGCATGCATGGCCTCGCGCACCGGGTTGTTGCCGCGGAACGAAAATGAGACATTGGACACGCCGCCGCTCACCCTTGCCCCGGGCAGGGTTTGCTTGATTGCGCGGACGGCCTCGAAGAAGTCGACGGCATAGTTGTTATGTTCCTCCATGCCGGTGGCGACCGTGAGAATGTTTGGATCGAAGATGATGTCCTCGGGAGGAGTGCCGAGCCGGTCGACCAGCAGGCGGTAGGCGCGGGTGCAGATGCGGACACGGGCGTCGCGATCGGCGGCCTGACCCTGTTCGTCGAAGGCCATGACGACGGTGGCCGCCCCGTAGCGCCGGACGAGGCGGGCGCGCCGGAGAAACTCGTTCTCGCCGTCCTTCAGGGAGAGGGAGTTGACGATGCCACGGCCCTGGAGGCATTTGAGGCCGGCCTCGATCACGCTCCACCTCGAGCTGTCGATCATGATCGGCACGCGTGCAATCTCGGGTTCGGCGGCGATGAGATTGAGGAACCTCGTCATCGTCGCCTCGCCGTCGATCAGCGCCTCGTCGACATTGACATCAAGGACGTTGGCCCCGCTTTCGACCTGCTGGCGGGCGATGGCGAGCGCGGCGTCCCAGTCGCCGGCCTTGACGGCTTTGGCAAATTTCGGAGAGCCGGTGATGTTGGTGCGTTCACCGATGACCAAAAAGCCGGAGGCGTTGCGCAGCGTCATAAAAGGCTGAAAGACTGAAAGGCTGAAAACTGAAGGGCTGAAAGCGGAAGGACTGTGAGGAATGAATCGCTTGCAGGCACGCTTTCCACGTTCCTAGGTTGTGTAGGGTCGCCGCTCGCCGGCGGACCGCTCCCCCTTGGGCAACGGATCGGCCCGGACGCAGGATCCGGCCCTCCCCAGACTTTTGGACGATATGATGTTCATGGGCGATCAGCTGATCGTAAGCGGTTCGAGGCCGCTGAGGCGGAGAGCCCCTGCGGTGGTCGTAGGCAGAGCCCGGGGTTTCAAACCCTTGACGGCGGTGGCGATGGCGTTGATGTGGGCGGGCGTGGAGCCGCAGCAGCCGCCGACGAGGTTGACCCAACCATTGGCGGCAAATTCGGCGAGGGTTGCAGCCATCTCCGCGGGGGTCTCGTCGTAGCCGCCAAAAGCGTTGGGAAGGCCGGCGTTGGGATAACAGGTGACATAGCATCCTGCGATGCGGGCGAGTTCCTCGACATACGGACGCATCTGTTTCCCACCGAGGGCGCAGTTGATCCCGACGCTGAATGGGCGGGCGTGAACGATGGAATTGTAGAACGCCTCCATGGTCTGGCCGGAGAGAGTGCGGCCGGAAGCGTCGGAGATCGTGACGGAAACCATCACCGGAAGGCGGGCGGGAAGTTCATCGAAGAGGTTCTCGATGGCGAACAGGGCCGCCTTGGCGTTGAGCGTGTCGAAGATCGTTTCGACGAGGAGAATCTCGGCTCCGCCGTCGACAAGCCCACGGGCAGCCTCGTAATAGGCCGCCACAAGCTGGTCGAAGGTCACTGCGCGGAAATCGGGCCGGTTGACATCGGGCGAGAGCGACGCTGTGCGGCTCGTCGGCCCGAGGGCGCCTGCGACGAAGATGCGCCTGCCGAATTGCGCCTCGCCCCAGCGCGCGGCGCGGGCGCAGATCTGTGCGGCGGCGCGGTTGATGTCAGGCGCATACGAATCGGTCTGGTAGTCGGACTGCGAGATGCGGGTAGCGTTGAAAGTGTTGGTCGAGACCAGATCGGCGCCCGCCTCGATGAAGGCGCGATGAATACCGTCGATGATGTCCGGCTGAGTCAGGCAGAGGATGTCGTTGTCTCCTGCCAGGTCGTGCGGGTGGGAGCAGAAACAACGGCCCCGAAAGTCCGCCTCCGACAGGCGGCGCGCCTGCACCATGGTGCCTTTAGGCCCTTCGATGATCGCGATGCGCTGCTCGAACAGACGGGTCAGTTCGGCAAATACGGGCGAGAGAAGTTGGTTGGGGACAGGCACTGGCCAAGAGACTAGGAAGGGACAGGCACTTGTCAAAATGTATATATCGTCACATCAAGATATGATGATATGATAAGGGGTCCGGGAAGCGAAAACCAAAAAAGACGGAGGGAGGCAGCATCTGCTGCGAGACGGGATATCCCATGCGGATGTATGCCCTGAGAGGCTGTCTCTCTGTGTGCCGACAGCCTGCCGGCCGCATTTCTTCGCCTGCGCGCCTGATGAAGAACGGGCGTCGCGTCGAACCCTCTCACCACGGCGTCCAGGTGGAATAATCCGCCACGATGGTCTCAACCCAACGCAGCGGCCGGTGGGCGTGGAACCACGAGCTGAATCGCTGGTAGAGACGTTGTGTTTTCATCGTGCCTGGTCGTACGAACATCATTTTCTGTGTCACTGAATCAGGCAAAAAGTTCCATGGCGGTTGTGCGTTCTCCGCTCCGACAGCAGGACGCGGGCCATGGGGCGCAGTTGTTGCCGACGGCACTCGGGTTGCGCAAAGCCGCGTTTTTCCTTGCGCGGGCATTTTTCGGAGCGAAGCATCGCCCGCCCTCAACCGACTCACCGGATCATCTCGTGCCCAAAGCTCCTTTGCCTGCCGACACTTCACGATACACGATCATGGAAAAGGAGTTGCTCGACCAGCTCGGCAGCTCTGCGGCGGGGCTGTCTTCCGAGCAGGCTGCGGCGATCCTGGCCGATGTTGGGGCGAACACCGTGGCGTCGGGAGGGCGCATTTCGGTCTGGCGCGATCTTTTTGACCGCTGCCGCAATCCGCTCGTCATCCAGCTGCTTTTGATTGCGGTGGTCTGTTATCTGACTGGCGACACACCTTCGGCGGCGATCGTCGGCGGCATGATCTTCCTGAGTGTGATTCTGTCCTATGTCCAGGAGACCCGATCGTCCATGGCGGTGGAAAAGCTGCAGAAGCTGGTGAAGACGACGGTGACGGCGCTGCGCGATGGAAAGGAGGTGGAGGTGCCGTTGGAGGAAGTAGTGCCGGGCGACGTGGTTGTGCTGGCAGCGGGAAGCCTGATCCCCGCTGATTTGCGCATCATTTCGGCGAAGGATTTCTTTGTGACGCAGTCGGCGCTGACAGGGGAGTCCATGCCCGTCGAGAAAAACGCCGATTCGAACCAAGCCGCCGGACGCACGCTGTTTGAGTTCTCGAACGCCTGTTTCATGGGGAGCAATGTGCTCAGCGGCGCCGCTCACGGTGTGGTGCTGGCGACTGGCGCCAGGACCTATTTTGGTTCCCTCGCGGAGAAAATGCTGTCGAAACGCGACGCGACGAGCTTCGACGTCGGAGTGAAGGATTTCACGTGGTTGATGATCCGTTTCATGGTCGTGATGGTCTCGATCACGTTCCTCATCGTCGGGTTGCGGAATCACAACTGGGTTGAGGCGCTGCTTTTCGCGTTGTCGGTCGCGGTGGGGCTGACCCCGGAAATGCTGCCGATGATCATCACGGTGTGCCTTTCAAAGGGCGCGCTCATGATGGCTCGCAAGAAGGTCATTGTTAAGCATCTGCACGCGATCCAGAATTTTGGAGCCATGGACGTGCTTTGCACGGACAAGACCGGC
>PMKA01000039.1 GCA_003157575.1 Opitutia bacterium | reverse complement strand
GCAAGATGTCCGTGCCACTCTGCTTGGCCGGCAGAGCGCGCGGCTGACGCTGCCGTCAATCGGTGATGCGCCCGGAGATGCGCCTGTGCTGTAGGAGGTCTTGCCTTCCATCTCAGGTCGGGGTATTGTCCATCTTCGCCTTATTCCAAACACAGAAACTTGAAGTCACCCCACCATGAAAGAGTCACGCTTAGGTGTTTTGCTCATAGCCGGCCTCCTGTTCGCGACTGGCAGCCTGTTTGGTTCCGATGCGAAAGAAATCACGGTTACCGGCAACGGCGTATGTGCCATGTGCGTTTTGCATGAGACAAAAGAATGTCAGACTGTGATTCAAACGACGGAAAACGGCCAAAAAGTCGCGTACTACCTGGCGGATAACGACGTCAGTAATGCCTTCCACAAGAATGTCTGCAAAGCGTCGGCCAAAGTTACCGCGACTGGGACCGTTGAGGTAAAGGACGGCAAGAACGTCCTCACCGCGTCCAAGATCGAAGTCGCGAAGTGATGCCAGCGAGGATGTTTCACACTCCACTCGGCAGCCTGGATGCAGACTGTTGCCAACTCTTGGGCCGAGTCTGCAGGCCGACACNNGATATGCGGGCTTAGCCGGATTCATGCAGTCGGCCGCGCCTTACGAATGATGCCGGCGATCGCCGGATGGTGTGTAGGGCCGGCGCTGGCCTGTCCTCCATAGGCCTGGCGAAGGAGGATCGCCGGGCCACAGCCCATTGGGGAAACGGCCCGCCGACAAGCGGCGGCCCTACATCCGACTGCATCTTTCCGGCTAAGCCCGCATATCCAGCTGCCATCGCCATCATGGAAACCGCTGGCTGAAAAATGACCGTAGCGATGGCGAAAACTGTGAAATATGCGGGCTAATGCCTGATCATGCGAGCGATCCATTGCGGACAGCTTTGCTTGCGAATTCCGTTAGGTAATGGGTGAGGTAGCTCACCAGCCATTCGCCGTCGGCCTGGAAATCGCCGGGCGTTAGTTCCTGGATATCTACCCAGCGCGGCTCCGACGTCGCATCGTCGGCAACATCGAATTCATCCGGCAAGTCCAGATCAAGCGGCGTGCATCGGTAATAAAACAGATAAGCCTGCCAGGCTTCGCGCGAAGGATCGTAATAAAAGAACCGTTCAGTCAGACGGAGAAACTCATCCACTCGGGCCGTCAGGCCGGCCTCCTCTTTGATTTCCCGGCAAAGAGCGGCCTCAATGCGCTCGCCTTTTTCGACTGCGCCGCCAGGCAGAGTCCACCTGACGGCCGCCTTGTACTTGAGGAGCAAGATCTTGTTCCCTGATAGAACCAAACCGTAGACGGAGGGTCGGAATCGAAGCTGCTCCGTCGCAACTTCGATTGTTCCTCCGAGAAAGCGGTCGCATACAGTCGTCATCGCTTCACGGAATCTCGAAGCCGAGGCTTGCGATGGCCTTGGCCAGATGAACGCGTGAGCCGAGCGCTTCAGCATTTTTGATGCGTGCGGCGGAGTGCGCGCTCCATTTCTGCTGCGGCAGTTTTTGGGACGCATAGAACGCGCCGATGACTTCGTCGTAGAGAGCCACGGCTGCGTTCTGCGGCTCGACGGCATAGCGCTCCCGGTGCAGCACGGCGGCTTGCGGAAGGCGGGGTTTCACTGCGGTCGGACGTGCGGGATCAGGTTTTCCCACGACGAGGCCGAAGATGGGAAATGCGCCGGGAGGAAGGTCCAGTTCGGCCGCCACCTTTTCAGGCTCGCTGCGGATTGCGCCGATGTAAACCGTGCCCAGCCCGAGCGACTCTGCGGCCACCACGGCGTTCTGCGCCGCGAGAGCGGCGTCGATGACGGCGAGAACAAAGCTTTCGAGGTGGTCGAGGCCATCGGATGTCGTTCCGACATCGCCTGCGACGCGGCGCAGCCGGGAGAGGTCGGCGAGCCAGACGAGAAAAAGCGGCGCCTCGACAATTTGCTTTTGATTGTGGGCGAGCGCGGCGAGCCGGGCTTTGCGCGCCTTGTCTTCCACGGCAACGACGCTCCATGCCTGGAGATTGGAGGAACTCGGCGCCGATTGGGCGGCTGCGATGAGCAACTCGAGCACGCCGGCGTCGAGCGCATCGGGCAAATAGGCGCGCACGGAGCGGTGCTCGAGCAAGCTTGCGATCGACCCGTTCACCGGGTTGGCGATTGCAGGAAGCGCAGTGCCGTAGCGCGCGCGGAGGAGCGAGGTGAGGTTGGGCATTTGGAGGTGGGCAACGGATCGTGGCCGGATTGCGCTGGCGGTCAACGCACGGGTGCACCCGGTCCTGGCCGGAAAGATGCAGTCGGATGTAGGGCCGCTGCTTGTCGGCGGGCCGTTTCCCCAATGGGCTGTGGCCCGGCGATCCTCCTTCGCCATGCCTATGGAGGACAGGCAAGCGCCGGCCCTACANNGCGCGGCCGACTGCATGAATCCGGTTCAGTGCGAACGGACATGCGACGGCAGGATCAGCTTGCTGAACAATGCGGTTATAGGCAATCTTCAGTGCGCGGCATTCCCCCCGGGTTTCATCGCTTGCCACCAGGTATTC
>PMKA01000519.1 GCA_003157575.1 Opitutia bacterium | reverse complement strand
ATCTACGACGAGGTCATCCGCGTGAAGGAGACCGACTCGGGCCCGGTTTCCAAGCAGGTGAACAAGCTGGACGGAATTCCGATCGGCATCTCCTCGGGCGCCGCGACGTGGGCCGCACTGCAGCTCGCAAAACGTCCTGAGAACAAGGACAAGGTCATTGTGGTGATCATTCCGTCGAGCAGCGAACGCTATCTGTCCACCTGGCTCTTCGCCGACATCAACGTCGAAAGCGACAAGCTCGACGATCTGATCGTTGCAGCTCCCGCGCCGGCTGCTGTCTGACCGGCGGCACGATGACTTTGCTCTAGCGACCTACCCGGCGACCCGACGTCTCGCCTGGCGCCTAAATGGGCGCGAGGCACCCGGTCGGGTTGCCGGGGAGGTTTCTGCGATCTTGCGTTCGCCCGCGTCGCTTGCGGTTTGGGGTTTGGGTTTTCCTCGGGTCGCGCGGTCATGGATCAGGCGCGGGCGAACGCACTTTTTCCGTCAGCTCCTTTTTGGCAATTTCATTCCCGGCGGGGTAGCCAAGTGGGAAGGCCGGGCGCCGCAATCGCCCTACGAGTTGGTTCGATTCCAACCCCCGCCTCCAATTCAGAATCGCAAGCGCGCCAAGGCGATCGTCTCCCAATCAACCACCAACAATCAGTTCCGCATTCCCAATGAGCGAGACACAAAACACAACGGCTCCCGATCAACTTCAACCGGCATCGGCCACCGACGAGGGCAAAGGCATCAGCCTGGCGCGGCAAGTCCGCATCACCGCTGGCGCACTCGTGGTTGTTGGTGTGGCGCTTGGCTGGTTCGTCCATCCCGGGTTTTACGGGCTCTCGGCCTTTGTCGGCGCCGGTCTGGTCTTTGCAGGCATCACCGACATCTGCGGTCTTTGCATCCTTCTCTCGAAACTTCCCTGGAATAAGAACAAGACAGCCTAGACGCATTTTCCCATTCATGAAGAATATCGTCATCCGCCTCGCTCTTCTTTCGTTGTTTCCAGCCCTCATCCACAACGCCCGCGCCTCGACCAACGGTGACAATCTCCTCGGCGAAGGAGCCAGCTCCCGGGCGCTCGCCGGTGCGGACATCGCTTCGCCGCAAGATGCAGTCGGCGCAATCTCCGGCAATCCGGCGACGCTGAGCTTTCTCGCCGACGACAAAAAGTCCGACTTTGACCTGTCGACCACGCTTTTCGTCCCGCACGTGTCCGCCAGCGTGGGCAGCCTCACTGCCGACAGTGCAGGGAAAGTCTATATCATCCCATCCCTGGCCGTCGCCGGCGCATTTGGGGCGAAGGATAATTCGTGGCAATACGGGTTCGCCGTTTACGGCGTCTCCGGGCTTGGTGTGGATTATCGCCATACGGCCATCGACACCACGCTTGCTCCGACGTCGTACCCTCTCGTCGCGGGCGGGCGCACCCAGCTGCAGATCTTGGAAGCGGCTCCCTCTGTCGCCTACCGGTTTTCGCCGGAATGGTCGGCGGGCCTGGCCTTTCACGCCGATTATGGAAGCCTCGACCTGGCCAATGGCGCGAAACACGGGTTCGGTTTCGGCGCGCAGCCCGGGCTCAGTTTCAAGGCGTCCGACCAGCTCACGTTTGGCCTGAGCTATGTTTCGCCGGCTAGCATCACCTACAAAAGAGTGACCGATTTCGACGGCGACGGAGCCCTGGACAACCTCAAGCTGGAGTCGCCGCAACAGGTGAAGTTTGGGGTGGGCTACAAGCTCGTCCCGGGCCGCGTGCTCATCGCGTCGGATTTGCAGTGGGTCAACTGGGCCGGTTCGGAGGGCTACAAAAGTTTCGATTGGAAGGACTCCTGGGTTTTCGGGCTGGGCGTTCAATTCGACGCCGTACCGGACAAACTCGTGCTTCGCGCCGGCTATAGTTACGGCAACAACCCCGTGAAGGCGCACAACGGATGGAACGGCGCCGGCGCCCCCGCCAATGTCACCGATGTGCAGGGGAAGTTCGTCAACAACTACTACTACGAGACGTTCCGCATCATTGGTTTCCCGGCTATCGTGGAGCAGCATGTGGGCCTCGGCATCAGCTATCGATTCAGCGCCGCCTCTTCGCTTGATCTCGGCTACACCCACGCCTTCAAGAACACGATCACCGAGCAGGGCACCAACCTGCTCGGCGCCCCCGTCATCCTGTCCTCAAGCCTGAGCGAGGACAGCTTTGAGGTGGGCTTTCATCACCGCTTTTGACCGGCCCGCTCATTCCGCCATGCGCAACGACCCGTTTTTTCGCCGGGGAGGTTTCCAGTCCTCCTCAGGTCCATCCGATCTGCCCGAACCCGGGGATTTCATCCAGGTGCCCGCCTGTTTCACACAGGGCCTGCCGTCTGCGCAATGGCAGGCGATGCAGGAGGCCTACCAACAGGCGTGGGAACGCGCCTGGCGGGAACACCACGAGCAGTCGGATTCGGCCGACGGAGGGCTGAGTTATCAGATATGAACCAGGGCTTTGTCGATGGCATGCGCCGGACATAAAAAGGCCGCGGGGCGCTCGAGCAGCCCGCGGCCAAATCAACCACCGGTGGACCGGAAGGAAAACCGTTGCTTAGCAGCACCCGCAACACACCGGGGTGCCNNTGGATCATGTCGCAGCAGCATTTGTCGCCGGACGTGCAGGTGATGCACATGCCATCCTTGGTCATCTCGCATTTGCACATGCCCATCGTGAGATTGCAGGACATCACCATCATGCCGTTCATCATCATGCCGCAGTTGATCATGCCTCCGGCCATCATCTGACAGAGGTTCTGCATCATGCTCGCGGCCATGGGACTCTCGCAGGCGCAGGCGAGCATCATGCCCCCTTCGCACTTCGTCATCTGCATCGTGCAGCGGGGCATCATCATCATGTTCATTGCCGGCGTGGCCGGCATCATGGGCATCATCGTTGGCATGCCCATCGTCGGGCGGTCCATTGTCATCATGGTAGTATTGTGTTTGGTTTTAGAGGTGGTGGTTGCGGAGGCGCGGACCAGAGAGTTAATGGAGCTAAGATCTCGTTCTTGAGGCGGAACGCAAGAGAAAAATGTCATAAGACCTTAAATAATAACAAGTTAAGGTATATTAGCCCTATCGGCTTTGTAGGAGAATGCGTGCATGCACAAGCGAACCGCCGCCGGCAGGCGGGCTTCGTTTCGTGGAGGAACCGATGATCACACGGCGCAGCAAGTACGCGATCCGGGCGATGCTCGTTCTGGTGCGGCGCTCCCAGAAAGGCGCGTTGTCGACGGAAGCCATTGCGCAGTCGGAAGGGCTGCCGCGCAAATTTCTCGAAGCCATCATGCTCGACCTGAAGGAAGCGGGCCTGGTGCAAGCCATCAGGGGGAAGGGCGGCGGTTACACGTTGTCGAGAGCCCCCGGCAAGATCACGGTCGGGCAGATCATCCGCGCAGCACAAGGTTCGGTCGCGCCGACGCCCTGCGTGAGCGCCACGGCGTATGCCGCCTGCGACGATTGCCCCGACGAGAGAGCTTGCGCAGTCCGTCCGCTCATGCGCCAGGTGCGCGAAGCCATCAGCAAGGTGATCGATCTGAAGTCGATCGATGCGCTGGCCCGCGAAACGGCAGATCTGGCTCCGGCCGCGGCCGACGGTTTCGATATCTGAATCCAGGCATGATTCACATTCTCCGCTCAGGCGGCATCTTCCGTATTCACATTTTTGCCCTGATTCCGGGCTTCGTCTGATGCCTACAACCTCCCAGCGCACGGCCCGTTTCACGGAATCCGTGATCCGCGAGATGACCCGGGTGGCGCTGGAATCCGGTGCGATCAACCTCGCCCAGGGGTTCCCCGATACCGATCCGCCGCCTGCGCTCATCAAGGCGGCCAAGGCTGCGATGGACGCCCACCGGCACCAATATGCGATCACCTGGGGATCGCCGGAGCTGCGGGCGGCTCTGGCGGCGAAGATTGCCCGTTTCAGCGGGCGGCCGGTCGATGCCGAGCGCGAGCTCGTCGTCACCTGCGGAGCGACCGAGGCGATGATGGTCGCCATGTTGACACTGTGCGATCCGGGCAACCGGGTTGGGCTCTTCTCGCCCTTCTACGAAAACTACAACGCGGATGCGATCCTCGCTGGAGCGCATCCGGTGCATGTTCAGCTGCATCCCCCGCACTTCCGCTTTGATCCCGATGAATTGCGGGCGGCCTTCCGCAGCGGCCTGAAGGCCTTCGTGCTCTGCAATCCCTCGAATCCGACAGGGCGGGTGTTCACGGAGGCCGAACTGCGGCAGATCGCAAATCTCGCGGAGGAGTACGATACGTTCATCGTCACGGACGAAGTCTACGAGCACATCGTTTTCCCTCCGCACCGGCACACCTATTTCCACACGCTGCCCGGGATGGCCGAGCGCACGCTGGTCTGCTCGTCCCTCTCCAAGACGTTTTCAATCACCGGCTGGAGGCTGGGCTATCTGCTCGGCCCGCCGCGGCTGATTGCCCAGGCCCGCAAAGTCCATGATTTCCTGACTGTCGGCGCCGCCGCTCCTCTGCAGCATGCAGTGGTCACGGCGCTGGGCTTTGGCCCGGACTATTACGCCGGACTGACGGCGGCCTACGCCGCGCAGCGCGACATCCACCACCGCCCCCACGCCAAAACCGGCCTCGCGTACACGCAACCCGAAGGCGCGTATTTCGTCCTCGTCGACATCTCGCCCTTTGGCTGGGAGCGCGACGTCGATTTTGCGCGCTGGATGACCCGGGAGATCGGCGTGGCGCCGGTGCCAGGTTCGAGTTTTTTCGCGTATCCTGAGAATCGTTTCGTCCGCCTCCATTTTGCCAAGAGTCCCGCGGTCTTGCGGGCGGCCGGCGAGCGCCTGTCGCGCCTGACGCGTACGCGCGCGGAGCACGAGAGCACCGCCCAGATCTGGGGCGCGCACATCTGATGCTCCCTCGCCCGGGTCCTGTGACTCAGATTCCGCCAGCCAATCCTCTCTGTGTGCTCTGTGACGAACCAGGGCGTCGTTGTTTCTGGCTGCAGAGCCGATGCGGCATAAAGCTCAGCGACCTCGTCGCGCCGCAACCTTGGCGTAGGCTGGCATCTACTTCGTTCCGGCAGGGCGCGCGCTGCTGGCATTGGTCGGAAGTATCCCCGAGGAAAAAAGGTGAGACATGACCCCCTCGGATTGGCTCTGTGACGTGACCCCCTCGGATTGACTCTGCTCACAGTCCAGACCATTCGACTCTACTCAGGGTCATCCTGAGCCTACCTGCGGTGTCGCAGACCCTGAGCCTGCCTGCGGTGAGCTTGTCGAACCCGTCGAACGGAAGCGTGTCGAATCCGTCGAAGCGGCGGCATCAGCCGCGGTGCGAAATCCAGGCGCTGAAGCCCTTCCGCAGGCTGAGGACCTCCCGGAACCCGTGGTGTTCGCGAAGAATTCGGGCAGCGCGCAGGCTGCGCACACCGCCGGCGCAATAGACCACCGTAAGCACCTCGGGGTTGACCGCGGCAAGGAGCGGTTCCGCGCCGTCCTTCTCGAAGAGCCCGAGCGGAACATGAACCGATGGCTCGATCGATCCGTCCTTCCGCTCCCAATCTTCGCGAACATCGATGATTTGAAGCGGCCCGGCGCCAGCCAGCAGCTTTTTGAATTCAGCAACGTCGATTTCCTCCTGGGCCGCGCCGTGATCAGGCTGGGGCGTCACGCACACCTCGCCATAGCCGTCTGGCGGAAGATCTATGATTTGCCGGCTTTTCGGATCTGCCGCCAGCGCCACGATCTGCACGCGCTGGCTAAGCGCGTCATAGAGCCAGATCCGCCCGCTCAGGGGTTCGCCGATGCCGCTCAGAAGCTTGATCGCCTCGGTCGCCTGCACCATCCCGACCATTCCTGGCAACACGCCGAGCACCCCTGCCTCGGCGCAGTTCGGAACCGTCCCTGCTTCCGGCGGTTGGGGGAACAGACACCGGTATGTCGGACCACCCCGCCAGTTGAATACGCTGGCCTGTCCTTCAAACCCCTGAACGGCGCCATAAACCCAGGGCCGGTTCTCCAGCACACACGCATCGTTCACCAGGTATCGCGTCGCGAAATTGTCCGAGCCGTCCACGACCACATCGGCCGTTCGCACCAGCTCCCGCGCGTTTGCCCGCACGAATCGCTCCGCGCGGGCCTCCACGCGCACCAGCGGGTTAAGCGCCCGGAGCCGGCGCCCCGCCGCGTCTGCCTTGAATTGTCCAACATCTCCGGTGTCGAAAAGCACCTGCCGCTGCAGGTTTGAAACCTCGACCCGGTCCGAATCCAGCAGGACGATCCGTCCCACTCCGGCCGCGGCCAGATAGAGCAGCGCCGGACACCCCAGTCCGCCGGCGCCGATCACCAGCACCGTCGCCGCCTGGAGCCTGGCCTGGCGGTCCGGGCCGAATCCCGCGAGCGCGAAATGCCGGCGATAACGCTCTGTTTCTTCGGCCGAGAAGGTCGGTTTCATTTTCGAGGCCCTCGTCAGCAGACCGCCATTGCCGCCCCGGCGTCGACCGCGCCTCCGTCGTACGTGGCATCCCAGTCCTTCCAAACCGGTTCATACCCTGCGCTCCGCAACATCGCGGCAACCTCCGCCGGGTTGCGCGCGTCGTCCACCGCGAACTGCTCCAGTGTGCCGGGAGCCACCGCGTAGCCTCCGGGATTCGTCCTTGAGCCCGCGCTCATCGACGTGAACCCGAGTTGGATGGCGCGGTCCCGGAACGCTCCGCTCTCGCGGGTAGAAAGCGAAAGCTCGACCTCCCGGCTGAAGATCCGAAACGCACAGAGCGCCTGCACCAGATCGCGTTCGCCGAACGGCGTCAGCCGGATTTCCCCTCCTTCATGCGGCCGCAGCCTAGGAAAGGAAATGCTATAGCGCGTCCGCCAGTAGGTTCGTTCCAGATGCCTCAGGTGCAAGCCCGTGAACCAGGCGTCCGCGCGCCAGTCGCTCAGGCCGAAAAGCGGGCCGAGCCCGATCTTCTTGATCCCGGCCCTGCCGAGACGGTCGGGCGTTCCCAGCCGGTAGGCCATGTCCATCTTCGATCCCTTTAAATGAAACCTCGGGTAGGCGGCCGCATCATACGTTTCCTGGTAAACCATCACAGCGCTGAGGCCCGTCTGCGCCAGCGCCGCATAGTCCGGCGTGTCCATGGGTTGAACCTCCATCGACAGACTGGCGAACTTCGGCCGAAGCAGCCGGAGCGCATGGGCGAGATAATCGCTTCCGACATGGCGAACCTCTCCGGTCACCAGCAGAACATGCTCAAAACCCATTTTTCTCAGGGCGTCCCCTTCGATCCGGATCTCATCGTCGGTCAGAATCCTCCGGGCAATCCGGTTCCGGGCGCTGAAACCGCAATACGTGCAGATATTCGAGCAGACATTCGACAGGTACAGCGGCGCATACATCTGCATGGTCCGCCCAAACCGCTCGACCGTGAGCCGATGGCTGATCTGCGCCATCTCCTCCAGAAACGGCGCCGCCGCCGGCGATAGAAGCGCCTCCAGGTCATCCATGGTCAGGCCTCCTGCCGCGCAGCGCAGGGCGCGCCGCACATCGGCATCCGTGCGCTCCGCGATGCGCGCGGCGGTCTGCCCGAAATCGTACGTCTTCCATGTTTCGACGAAGTTCATACAGATGATCCCTCCAGGAAGGCGGTGAGCGGCGAGGTTGCCTGCGCGCGGGCCGGGCTGCCGGCTCGCGACCCCCCCGCCTCGTACGCCGCGCGGCCGGCCTCCACGCCGAGGCGGAACGCATTGGCCATCAGAACCGGGTCGTCCGCGGCGGCGATGGCCGTGTTGATCAGCACCGCATCCGCGCCGAGCTCCAAGGCGGCGGCGGCCTGCGAGGGGGCACCCAGGCCGGCATCGACCACGACGGGCACCCGGGCCTGGGCCACGATGATCTCCAGGAACACGCGCGACTCGAGGCCGCGACCGCTGCCGATCGGCGCCCCGAGCGGCATGACCGCAGCGGCCCCGGCCTCCTCCAGCTGCTTGCAGAGCACCGGATCGGCATGGACGTAGGGCAGGACCACAAAGCCGCGTTTCACAAGTTCGCGCGTCGCGGCGAGCGTCTCGACTGGATCGGGCATCAGGTACTTTGGATCCGGGTGGATCTCCAGCTTGAGCCAGTTCGTCCCGAGCGCCTCCCGGGCCAGTTCCGCCGCCAGCACCGCCTCGCGCGCGTCGCGCACTCCGGAGGTGTTCGGAAGCAGCCGGTAGCGATTTGGCTCCAGGTGGCCGAGGATGTCGTCTTGCCCGCCGCTTGCGTGTACGCGGCGGAGCGCGACGGTGGCGAGTTGGGTGCCGGAAGCCGCGAGGCTGTCCCGCATGACTTCCCCAGAGCTAAATTTGCCTGTGCCGACAAACAGGCGGGAGGTGAACTCGACGCCGGCGATGATGAGCGATTGGCGATTCATGATGAAGTGGTGGCGCAACGAAGCGCTTCGGATTCGGCCTGCAACGCAAGAAACGCAGCCAGCGGATCGGTCGCCTGCCACACCGCGCCAAGCACGGCCGCGCCGTCAAAGCCCAGTGCGCGCACCTGGGCCAGCTTTTCCACAGTCACCCCGCCCAAGGCGAACACTGCGGTGTGGCGCTCAAGCTCCGTCCGGCGCTCGAGGAGATTTGCGAGGCCGCTGAAAGGGCGTTCAACAGACGGGGCCCCGCTGTCGGCGGCCCTGCCGTCCGGTCGCCGACGGTCCCGGACAACGGACCGCTTCATGCGGCTCCCGGCATCGGGTCCGTACCCGGGTTTTGACAGCGAGGGGAATATCGGACCGAAGAACACGGAATCGAAGCGTCCGAGCGCCGCGCGCAACGTTGCGCTGTCATGACATGAGCGGCTGGCGAATGCACCGCGTTGCAGGGCTGCGTCGCCGGATTCCCGCGATGCGATTTTCAAAGACGACAAAGAACCCCCATCACGCGACGATCTGAAAGGAGACCGCTGTAACGAGGTCTCTGCAATTCCGGGGGCTTTGTCATCGTCGCGCCAGTGGCGCCCGCCGAGTCCGAATCGTGCGACCAGGTCATGATGCTGGTGAAGCACGAGACGCGTTCGCCATCCGCAGGGCAGGGCGTCCAGCCATGACGCGAGCTTGGGCGCAGACCAATGCGGCTTGCGCACGTGATATCGCTCCAGCCCTGCGCGGAACAGCGAGCCGAGCACCGCGATCTCCCGCGGATCGTCGCCTTCGGGCGAAATGACGACCAATCTCATCGGCGATTTTTCAATCTTATTGTAATGTGCGTTCATGATGAGACCAATTGGCAAAGATGTAGGAGCCTGCTTGCAGGCGATTCAGATCCTGATCGCCTGCAAGCAGGCTCCTACAAGGAACATTGGTTCGTCTCATCTTGAACGTGAATTAGAAAAAAGGCTGAAGGACTGAAACCGGATCATTCCGATCCTTCGCGGTTCTTGCGGGCACGAAGGGCTCAGATGGCGATGGATTGCTTATTAGCGCTGTTGTCATGCCGACGTTTCGGTCTTTCGCGTCTCAGCTTTTCAGCTTTGGTACGTCCCCTTCCACTCGTCGGCCGCCTTCTTGAGTTCGGCTGTGAGGGCCTCGTCGACGACCGCCTTCTGCCGGAGCGAGTCGAGGAGGGCGCGTTTGCGGGTGTTGAAGAATTCCTTAAGGCTATTGGATGCGTCGACGATCTTCTTGACGTCGATCGAATCGAAATAGTTGTTCTGCATCGCCCACAGGACGGCCGCCTGCATCTCGATCGCGAGCGGATTGAATGCGGGCTGCTTGAAGAGCTCGACGATGCGCGAACCGCGGTCGAGCTGCGCCTTGGTGCGGGCGTCGAGATCGGAGCCAAATTGCGCAAAGGCCGCCAATTCGCGAAACTGGGCGAGCTCGCCCTTAATCTTGCCGGCGACCTGCTTGGTC
>PMKA01000544.1 GCA_003157575.1 Opitutia bacterium | reverse complement strand
CAACGCCTGGATGTTCCGCCTCGGTCACCCGCTCGACCAGCCGCTGCGCGTGCGGCCCGAGCTGCTGCGCTCGCGGGGCGGCGACGCCCCGCATCCGGTCCTTCGCGAGCGGACGCCCGTGCGCATGGACCTGACCCATTGCGGCTGGAGCGACATCTTCTTCCTCGGCATGGATTTTCCCGAGGGCGCGCGGGTGCTCAATGTCTCGATCGATCTGGGTGTGCACGGTCGCGACGCCGGCCCGCGCCCTCCTGTCGAGGCCTATTTCCGGATCATCGACGAGCCCGTCATCCGCCTCGCAAGCGTTGATCTCGAGGCCGCGGCGGAACTGCGCGAACTCGACGATGTGTTCGACTTCGGGCGCGATTATCTTGGCCTTCTGAAGGCCGCGGTCATCGCCGCCGGGCTCGTGCCGCCGGGCATCGAACGGTCCGGCGCCAGGCTCGCGGATCTGCTCGGGATCATGTGCGGGCCGGGCCGGGGTTTCGAACTGGTCAGCAACGTCAACCGCATTCCCAAGGGCTCGCGCCTGGCGGTGTCCACCAACCTGCTCGGCGCGCTCATCGGCGCCTGCATGCGCGCGACGGGCCAGATCCGGTCGCTCACCGGTCCGATGGAGGAGCCGGAGCGCCGCATCGTCGCCGCGCGCGCGATCCTTGGCGAATGGCTCGGCGGATCCGGCGGCGGCTGGCAGGATTCGGGCGGACTCTGGCCGGGCATCAAGCTGATCGAGGGCGTCACCGCGCAGCCGGGCGACGTCGAATACGGCCTCAGCCGGGGCCGGCTCCTGCCCCGCCACACGCTGCTCGGGCCGGACCGCATCCCGGCGGAGGCGCGCGCGCGCCTGCAGGACTCCCTTGTCGTCGTTCACGGCGGCATGGCGCAGAACGTCGGCCCGATCCTCGAAATGGTCACGGAGAAGTATCTGCTGCGCGGCGAGGCCGAGTGGAACGCGCGACACAGGGCCGTCGCCACGCTTGACGAAATCCTCCGCCAGCTCGCCGCCGGCGAAGTGCGCGCGCTGGGCGCCTCGCTCACCGCCAATTTCTTCGGACCGCTGCAGACGATCATCCCCTGGGTCAGCAATCTCTACACCGAGCGCCTGATCGCGCGCACCCGCGCCGCGTTCGGGGACGATTTCTGGGGCTTCTGGATGCTCGGCGGAATGTCGGGGGGCGGCATGGGCTTCATCTTCGCGCCGGAGCGCCGACGGGAAGCCCAGGAGCGGCTTCAGGAGATCATGCTGACCGCCAAACGGGAGCTGGAAACGGCGCTGCCGTTCGCGATGGATCCCGTTGTCTACGATTTCGCCATCAACGAGCACGGCTCCGTGGCCGCGCTGCTGACCGGCGCGGAGGCGCTGCTGCCCGCCGGCTATTACCAGCAGGCCGTTCCGCGCTGCCTGCGGCAGGAGGCGCGCAACCTCACGCCCCGCGAACGCACCGACCTGCAGCAATTCACCCAGGCCGCGCGCAGGGAGCCGGAGTTCGCCGCCGTGCTGCCGTCATTGCTCGACCGGCTTCTGCCGTCGGCCGCCGCCACGTCGGACGCCGGCCGCCTCGACGCGCTGCTCGACGAAAACGGCTTCGACCGCGTCCAGCACGAGCAGATACGCGCCGACCTCCGCGGAGGGCGGATCGGGCTCGCGATGAACCGCCTCCCGCCCACGACCAAGATCGAGGACGTGCCCGCCGGGGCGCTGTTCGATGCGGCGTCCGCCCCGGAGGAATTCCGCCGCCAGGGCGAGGCCGCGCTGCGGGCGGGCGAGGTGGCCGTCGTCACCTATGCCGCCGGCGTGGGCAGCCGCTGGACGCAGGGGGCCGGCGTCGTCAAGGGGCTCCATCCCTTCGCGAAGTTCGCCGGGCGCCACCGGAGTTTCATCGAGGTGCATCTCGCCAAGACGAGGCGGACCTCGAAGGCGTTCGACGCGGCGATCCCGCACGTCTTCACCACGAGCTACCTCACCCATGCCCCGATCGAGCGTTTTCTGCGCGAGACGCTCGGCGACGCGCTCGACCGCAGCGTCTGGCTGTCGCCGGGACGGTCGATCGGGCTGCGCCTGGTGCCCACGGTCCGCGACCTCCAGTTCGCATGGGAGGAGACGGCGCAGCAGAAGCTCGACGAACAAAAGGAAAAGATGCGTGAAAGCGTCCGCGCGGCGCTGACGGCCTGGGCGCGGCAGACCGGCGAGGCCGTCGACTACACCGACAACCTGCCCGGCCAGTGCCTGCATCCGGTCGGCCACTGGTTCGAAATCCCGAATCTGCTCAAGAACGGCGTTCTGGCGCGCATGATCGCCGCGCAGCCCGCCCTCCGGACGCTTCTCGTCCACAACATCGACACCCTTGGGGCGACGCCGGATCCCGCGATGCTCGGCTGGTTCCGCGCGTCGGGCGCCACGCTCGGCTGGGAGGTCATGCCGAAGCGGGTCGAGGACCACGGCGGCGGCCTCGCGCGGATCGACGGCCGGGTGCGTCTTGTGGAGGGCCTGGCGCTGCCCCGCGAGGAGGATGAATTCGTGCTGACCTATTACAACACGAACACCTGCTGGGTGGACATCGACCGGCTGCTCGCGCTGTTCGGGCTGACGCGTAGTGAGTTGTCCGATACGGCCAGGACGGCCGCGGCGGTGCGCTCGCTCGCGTCGCGCATGCCGACGTACGTGACCCTCAAGGACGTGAAGAAACGGTGGGGTCACGGGCAGGAGGATGTCTATCCCGTGGCGCAGTTCGAAAAGCTCTGGGGCGACATGAGCGCGCTGGCGGAATGCGGCAACGCCTTCGCCGTCGTCTCCCGCGCCCGCGGCCAGCAGCTGAAGGACCAGGCGCAACTCGACGCCTGGCAGCGCGACGGCTCGGCGGCGTACATCGAGTCGCTGGGCGACTGGTAAGGATGCGCGGACGCGCCTCCTTTTGAATCCGCTGCGCGGATTTCTCGGAATCCTGGATCGCGCGGTTCGGCAACCGATCGGTCCCTTGGAGAGCGGCGCTCCATCGCCCCTTCCTCACCGCAGTTTCCCGAGTGTCTCGTTGTTATGCTCCTGGCTCGGATGGGCTACGGTGGCACGCTCCTTGATGCCGGACGGCAGGTCTTGAGGCCGCCGTCCCGACCCGCTGCCGCTAAAACGGTTTGGCGCGCTGGCAGAGCTGGACCGGCACGCCCCACGGATCGCGCATCATGATCAACATCGATCCGTCGGCCTGCGGCTCTTCAAGAAAGAGCGTGGCCCCGGCCTGCTCCAGCCGGCGGCATTCGGCCCGCGCATCCGCCGCCACCAGGGCGAAATGAAACACCAGCGGGTGCTGGGCCGGGTAGGCGGGTATCGACGCCGCCGGGTTGGTGTAGAGCTCCACGATCACCCGGCCGGTGTCGTCGGCGAGAAAGCGCGTGTGGGGCGCATCCTCCCGCTGGCGGGCGATCTTGAATCCGAGGTGTTCGACGTACCAACTCGCCATCGCGCGGACATCGGGGACGTTAAGCGCAAAGTGTTCGAATTTCATGATTGGGGTCAGGCTTCGACCGGACTGAACAGCGAAATGACCCGTCTGGCAAGGCGAGCGTCCTCTGCGGATCGATGCCGATGCTTTTTGACCGCGGATTGCGCAGATGACGCGAATTGGTAGCGCTGCCTCTGCGTCCCTTGCGTTCTTTGCGGCTGAATGATCCGTTTTGGAATTAGCCGCAAAGAGCGCAGAGAACACAAAGAAGACAACCGGGGCCCCGAGATAATGGGAGGCGCACCCGAACGGGGCATTTCGCGGCGACCCCGCCGGAACCGGTGGCCACCTTGCGTTTATGCGCGTTCGGTGCAGAATGAAATGGGAACCCAAAAAAGGAGAATCATGCCCAAACCTATTCCGCCAAAAGTGCTTTCCGGACTGAAGCGCCAGTCCAACCAGGAACTCAATGCCGCGCATGGCTACCTCGCCATGTCGATCTGGTGCTCGGTGCAGAACCTGAAGGGGTTCGCCCGGTTTTTCGCCAAGCAGGCGGACGAGGAACGCGAGCACGCCGCGAAGATCATCGATCATCTCATCAACCGCGGCGTGCCGCCGGAGCTGGAGGCGCTCCCCGCGCCCAAACAGGATTTTCCGGCGCTGCTCGATCTTGTGCAACACGCCGAGGCGATGGAGCAGGCCAACACGCAGGGCATCGACGCCGTGTTCACCGCGGCGCTCGTCGAGAACGATTTCCCCGCCCAGGTGCTCATGCACTGGTTCATCAACGAGCAGGTCGAGGAGGAGGCCTGGGCCGCCGAGCTCGTCGACCGCGTCAAGCACGCCTCGTGCGCCGGCAGCCTGTCGGACCTCGACCGCCACGTGGAGAAACTCCTCGCCGACGACGGCGGGAAGGAAGACTGACGCCGCCCGGCCCCGGCGGAGGGGGGGCAGGTTCAATCGTTCACCAAATCCGACAGTCTCCCAGGCGCAGAAATCCGCATCCGTGAAATCAGCGTGAGCCTGCGGCTGTAGCTGCCGCGGATGTTGACGGGAGCCGGCGGTGCTGTTTGAGTTTCTGCGATGTCGAAACTCTTCGTCATCGCAGGGCCGAACGGGGCAGGGAAGACGACCTACGCGCGAGATTTTCTTCCCGCAGAGGTGCATTGCCTCGAATTCGTCAACGCCGATTTGATCGCCGCCGGCCTGTCGCCGTTCGCGCCCGACCGGGCTGCGTTGGAGGCCGGCCGGATCATGATCCTCCGATTGCGGAGGCTGCTCAGCGAACGGACGGACTTTGCCTTTGAAACGACCCTTTCCGGACACGGCCATGCTGCGCTGCTTGAAAAGGCGAGAAAGGCCGGCTACCGGATCCGGCTGGATTTCCTCTGGGTCGAGAGCCTGGACGTCACCCGCGAGCGCATTCGCGAGCGCGTGCGCAAGGGCGGCCATGACATCCCCGACTCCGTGCAAGAACGGCGGTTTGGCAAAGGGCTCCGGATGCTGATAGGGCCTTATCGACCGCTCCTCGATCACTGGCGCCTTTTCGACAATGGCGGGGACCATCCGCGGTTGATCGCAGAAGAGGAAGACCGCGTCCTGAAGATCATTGACGCTCCCCGGGTTGCCGCGCTCGAACAAAAGACCTTGATACGTCTTGTGCCGGATGCTCCGTCCAAGGCCGTCGAAGAGCCCGTCGCTCCCGTTCTTTGTGCGGAGACACGAGCGGCCCTGCGCGCGCTCCGCCGCGCCTATGCCCGGGTCGTGCTGGAGAACAATGCGTACGGTCTGCCGGTCATCCAGTGGCGGGAGGGTCGTGGCGTCGTCAAAGTGCAGGCCGGGTTGCTTGAGCCCCTGGCCCGCCGCATCCTGGAGAACAACGGCGATCCCCTGCCCGAGGAGGAGGAACGCGCCCTTCAGGAGGCGGCCGGAACGCAGGTCCGACAGCCTCCTGGTGCTCCTTTTAGGTTTGTCGGAGAATCGTCATGATCGGGATTGTCGGGGCGGGCTTCTTTGTCTTTGCTCGGCGGCGCTTATGGAACAGGTCAACATCGGCATGATCGGCGGCGGCACCGTGGGCAGCGGCGTGTTTCACGCGCTCCAGCTCAACGGCGGCCTCATGGCCTCGCGCATCGGCGTGAAAGTCGCCGTCCGCAAGGTCGCCGTGAAGGCGTTCAATGAACCGC
>PMKA01000148.1 GCA_003157575.1 Opitutia bacterium | reverse complement strand
ATGGAGGCGCGACGCCCTCGTCGCCTTCGCAACTTCCCCAAAAATGCAGACCTGGAAGACAATTTCGAAGCGATTGCTTTGCAAACCCAACCGCTTCCTCGCCGTGCAGCTGCACGAGGTGGAGCTCCCGGACGGGCGCCGAATCGCGGACTGGCCCTGGGTCATCACGCCCGACTACGCCAACGTCCTGGCCCGGACGAAAGACGGCCGGTTTCTGATCTTTCGCCAGACCAAATATGCGGTCGATGGAGTGACGCTGGCGCCGGTCGGCGGATTCATCGAACCGGGCGAGGACGCGCTGCACGCGGCACAACGGGAATTGCGCGAGGAAACCGGTTTCGAGGCGCAGACGTGGCACGCGCTCGGTTGCAGTGCGGTGGACGCCAATCGGGGTGCGGGCATCGCCAACATTTTTCTCGCCCTGGACGCGGAGAAGACCTGCCCGCCGCACGCCGACGATCTGGAGCAGCAGGATCTGTTGCTGCTGAGTCGCGCGGAATTGGAGACGGCGCTCGACCACGGGGAATTCAAGGTCCTTCCATGGGTGGCCGCAATTGCGCTCGGCCTGCGTTTTCTCGACCGGCCGGAGCGGCTTGATTAAGGACGCGGCGCGGCTTCGCGCGTGAGCCCCTCGGCCTCGCTCTCGGGGCCTCGGACGCCTGCTGAAACGACGGGCGGACAAACCCTCCGCTCGCTCACGCTCGCAGCTACATTTACGTTTCCTGCGATAGCTCAAGCAAAACACCTCCAGCCCGCGGCGGCATGACGTCTCCCCGAAACGCCAATCAGCAATTTGTCCGGACTCATTTGGAACGAAAAGCAGTGTTGCGGCGTCTTACGGGACATGGACCACATCGGACCCTCGGAACGGCAGATCCTCGATGAAGACTTGCAGATCATTCGCGTCACACTCGCCACGATAATCACGGACATCCGCCAATTCTCCTCCCGTGCGGCTGACGCCGTTCAGGACGCGCTTGCAAAACTCGACTCGGCCCAGGAGGAATTCGCGCGACTCAACAAATCCCGCTGAACAAGCAGGCTGCCGGACTTCGTCCGCCATCCTGCTAGCAGCCTGTCGGGCTTCGGCCCTCCAGGCTGCTAGTGGCAAACGGCGTTCGCCGTTTGCTCCTGAATCCGAAACATATTAAGAGAGTTCTCTCAGTGGAGAGACTTTCTTTGCGGGGAGGCGTCGAAGTAGCATGCCCGCGCGTTTTGCAGACTTGGACCGCCACCGATGTTTCTGCCGTATGACCTTCGGGAGTGGTCTGGACCGTGAGCTTGTCGAACGGGTGCCCGAAGGTCATATCGTGCATTTCATCCTGGATGCCGTGGAGCAGCCGCCCATCACCGACTTCCGGGTGAATGACCGCGGGAGCGGCAGCGAGCAGTACCCTCCGAGGAGGATGCTGGCGTTGTTGATCTATTGTTACGCCACGGGCCGCTTCGGTTCCCGGACGATCGAGGCGGCCGGCTACAGCGACGTGGCGGTGCGTTACCTCTGCGCCAACCACCACCCTGATCACGACTCGATCTGCACGTTTCGCGTCGCCAACAAGCATAAGTCCGTCCCAAATGGCGCCAGCCATTTGCCAAGGAGCACGAAGGACGAAGTCCGACGGGCTCCTCGGCGCCCTATCAGCTTCGATAGCCCGCAAGGCTGCGCCCCTGGAAACTCCCGTGGCGCTGGCGTGACGAGTGGTTGGTCTGCCAGAAACCGGGGCCTGACCGGCGCGCCTGGTGTTGGGGCGCGGCAACGGCACGCGGCGTTTCGACAGCCATCGCCCGCGCGGCGCCGGCCGCAAACGGATGATCGGCGAACACGGGAACGCTCTGCCGGATGAGCCGGAGGATGTCGCGCCAGGAGGAATGCTCCGACGGATCGCAGAATGAATAGGCCAAACCTTTCGCCCCCATGCGCGCGGTGCGGCCGATCCGGTGCACATAGGCCTCGGGCTCCTCGGGGATGTCGAAGTTCACAACGAGGGCGATGCCTTTGACGTCGATGCCGCGGGCGGCGATGTCGGTGGCGACGAGCACGCGGGTGCGGCCCGTCCGGAAGTCCTCAAGCGCGCGCTGGCGGGCGCCCTGGGATTTGTTGCCATGGATCGCAGCGGCCTGAATGCCGTCGCGCTCAAGATTGTCGGCGATCCGGTTGGCTCCGTGTTTGGTGCGAGAAAACACCAGCACGAGTTCGTTGGGATGCTGCTGAAGCGTGTGCACAAGCAGGCGGTGCTTGTCGCCGCGCTGCACGTGGCAGACGCGCTGCTCGACGCTCTCCACCGTGGTGGCCGCCGGGGCCACGTCCACCCGCACGGGATCGCGCAGGAGCCGGTTGGCCATGTCGCGGATCTCCTCCGGCATCGTGGCGGAAAAAAGCAGCGACTGGCGGCGGGCCGGCAGGCGGGCGATGATGCGCTTCACGTCGGGGGCGAAGCCCATGTCGAGCATGCGGTCNNTGCGGTCGGCTTCGTCCAGCACGAAGATTTCGACGCGATCGAGGGCCACGAAGCCCCGCTCCATGAGATCGAGCAGGCGGCCGGGCGTGGCGACGACGATCTCGACCCCGGCGGCAAGCGCCTTGATCTGCGGATGCTCGCCGACGCCGCCAAAGATCACGGTGTGGCGCAGCGTCAGGTGCCGGCCGTACAACGCGATGTTCTCGCCGATTTGCGCGGCAAGTTCCCGCGTGGGCGTCAGGATCAGCGCGCGCGGACGGCGCGACATCTGGGGCAGCGGACGGGCGGCCAGCCGTTGCAATATCGGCAGCGCAAACGCCGCCGTCTTGCCGCTCCCGGTCTGGGCGCAGCCGATCAGGTCGCGGCCTTCCAGCAAGGGCGGAATCGCCTTCGCCTGGATCGGCGACGGATTGATGTAGGCCTTTTCGACGAGGGCGCGCAGGAGGGGCGCAGCCAGGTTCAGCGAGGCGAAAGTAGGAACAGCTGTGTCTTGATTCATGAGAAATGCGCTCGGGCGCCGAAAGGCGGCCGTCGCGCTCCGTCCGGCATGCGGACGGAATATGGCGTTTGTGCTTTGACCCGTATCCGGAACGATTGCGCTCCGGTGACCCACGCGGAAATGAGCCGGCGGTAGCCGGTCAATCCACAGTGAACAGGTCTGGTGATTGTCGATGAGCGATGGAAACCTCTGAACGGTCTCTCATCGAAGAAACGCCCGAAGGGAAGCGGACAAACACGCGGCAAGATTCTCGCCGCCCAGCCCACATTGCAGAGCCCACCGTGAGGCACGGCGTCCGCATGGCAAGCAATTTAATCGAGGTTCTCCCCGTCGGGGCCGCCGGGAGCAGTTCCATCACACGGGAAGGAAACGATCTGGCTGTCCACGGACGCGCATGAAAGGGACCAGCCACAAAACGAGCTGATGCTAATAACACTGTTTGGCAAGAAATGACCCCGACTTGCACTTGTTGTAATAAGGAGAAGGCCTGCTTCTCGTTGCGCACCGGAGTCTTGGCGAGTGGACCGAAAGCGTGGCTGCGAGCGTGAGCGAGTGGCTCTCGGCGAGTGGATTCCGGCGATCGGATTTTGCAGGAGGCAGCAGAGATCGCAGAGGCCTGCCGTCCCTCCGTTTTCTCCGTTTCCTCCTGTAGAAAAGTCCGGGGCTGACGACCGTTCCGCGACTCCTCTGCGCGCTCCTGTAAAGAGTCCCCGTAAGGTCGGACCTTGGGTCCGGACCGCAGCGTCTGAAGCGTTGTTTTTACAGGCGGGAACGGAGAGAACGGAGGCGTCTCACGCAAAGCCCCGAAGCAGGGCCTTGGATTTCTTCCTGGGGGGCTTTTCGTCGCCGCTACGTCAAGCAGCTGCTCACAAGCCGCAACCATCGCCTTTTGATGCCGCGGCAGTGCGGAAATGAATGGGACGGGGGGCAATGGGGTCGGTGCGAGGTTAGTTAAATTGCGTATTTTCTTTCAGTGCAAATACGGCTGCGCGCTGGGTCAGGGCTCTCAGTTTAAGTTTCTGCATGATTCTTTTTCAGGAAACACCAACCCGGAAATCGCGGGCCTTAAACAAAGCTCCCGAAGCCACGACCTTGAAGCAGGTGCCGGCGCTGGGGTTGACATCGCGGACGGTTCCGAGCGGTTCCCATCCGAGCGAACTGTGCCATCCGCGGTGAACAGTGCTTTCTGCTTCGCGGCTTCGGGACTTTGCGGGATGAATCGGCCCCGTGTTCGCCGGTGACAGCCGTGCGCTAATTGACCTCGATCAGGCGAGCGCCGGCTTCAAGCTGGCGAACGACCTCGGGCCAAACCTGCGCCATGACTGCAAGCAGGACTTCCGTGCGGCAGTTGCCTATTCGAAGCCACACCACAGCCACCGGCTCGGGCCGCATGAGTGTGAGCCGGGCAAAGTCTTCGTCTTTGGAAATGATGGCAGCTCCCCGGCTCGCGGCGCGCATCCAGATTTCCAGATCGGTGGACTGTCCCAAATCGAGCGCAAGCACGTGCTCGGCTTCGCACCCCTGCGCGCCAATCCAACGGGCCAGCGCGTCCGGCAGCTGGTTGTCCACGAGGAAACGTCTCACGATGCGCGCAAGACCACGTGATCGTTCTGCGCTGCGGCAAATTCCAGACATGCCCTAATGTCGTCGGCCTCGAGGAACGGATAATCGGCCAAGATCTCCGTCCAGCTCGCACCGTGGGCCAGCAGTTCCAGCACATCCTTGACCCGGAGCCGATAGCCCCGAATGCAGGGTCGACCGCCGCACTTGTCGGGTTCAACGGTGATGCGAGACAGCAACGGGTTCATAGGCGCCTATCGTGCGGAGTTTCTCGCTGGCGGCAAGTCCGCGGATGCATCTCAAGCGTTCTTCGCCTGCCTACGATCCCCCACCAGGCATTTTCTTTGGGGTCGACACTGCCGTCCAAAACAGACCCCAAAGGGGCCATCACGGAGGGGATCGATCCGAAGGGGTCAAACTTTTCATTTTGCCCTCAGAGCTCTGCCTAAAATCTGTCGGCGACGGCAGCCCGCAAGTCAGCCCGGTCTGGCCGGAGCATCTCACCGGCCGAAGTGCCAGAAGATCAGCGGCCGGGGTCTTGAATCACAGGGCCGGGGCCATGGGCTCAGGCCGAGGATAATTAAATTGCGTGTTTTCTGCCGCAGCGCTGCCGCGCCCGGTTGGCCGGACAATTGCTGGCCGACATCGAAGGTGAGACTCAGAAGCGGATCGACCGGCTCTGGAGCCGCGAGGTTGAGGCGCGGATTGACGCGTTCGATGCCGGGCGGATGAGGAGTTTCCCGGCAACCGAGGTGTTGCGGTATCGCGGCAAGTCGGCGCAATGAGGGTCGAGTTTCTCGAGGCAGCCGGGGCAGAATACCGCGCAGCCGAAGACTGTCGCCGGTTTTGGACAGCGGTGTTTCTTCTTCGGATTTCTCCGGGTCGGTCTTTTATGGACATCGAGTCCGGCCTGATCTTGAATCTTCTGCATGTGCTGGTCTTCACAGCCGGTGGTTATGCGGGCAGCTCCGAAATTGCGCCCCGGCCTCCGGGAATCAGCGCATTCCCGACCGTCAATACACCTCACGCGGCTTTAGCATTCGTGCCTGCCTGATGCCATGAATCAAACCAGCGCCGCCATACTGCTGTTGCTCGCTCTCTTCCCTTCCGGTTGGCGTCTCCAGCGTCACGCGTAAAACGCCCGCACGCCAACCAGGAGATGGACACGTGATGACCTCATCGGCCTTCATCCTGATCGATGCCCAGGTGAACATGTTCGACCCGGTCTCGCCGGTCAGCTCGGCGGATCTCCTGCTTGCCCGTCTCGTCACCCTGGTCCAGCGGGCTCGCGCAGCCCACGTCCCCATCGTCTTTGTCCGCAATTGTGGTCGTGCAGGCGATCCCGACGAGCGCGGGACGCCTGGATGGGAATTGCACCCTTTGCTCCGCCCGGCGGACGGCGATCTGGTGCTCGACAAGACGACGGGCGACACATTCGCGAGCACGCGATTGCGCGACGAACTCAAGGCACGTGGCATCGGTCACCTTGTCATCGCGGGCCTCCAGTCCGAGTACTGCGTGAGAGAGACTACCCTGGGTGCGCTCGCCAGCGGATTCGAAGTCACGCTCGTCGCAGATGGTCATAGCACCTACGATGGCGGTGGCCGCTCAGCGGGTCAGAAGAGCGCCGCAGTGAACGCCGAGTTTGAAGGCCGGGTGAAACTTGCATGCGCCGCCGACGTTTGCTTCCCCTGAAAGGCTGATCCGGTGACCGATCCGAGGGGGTCCAGCTTTGCACTTTGCCCTTGGCAGCCTGGAGTGCCCGAAGTCCGACAGGCCGCTGCGAACCGGCGCTATCGATAAACCGCCGCAAAGATCACCACCGCCAGATTGTTCAATCCCCAGAAGACACTGCTCCATAGGAGAACCTGGCTCTTGTCCCGGACAGCCTGGTAGACCCACAAGCCCGCCATCACGGACATCCAAGTCCAGGAAAGAATGGACACGTCGGCGGATGAGTGGCGTTCGAGGATTCGGTATACCTGCGGCACACCCGCAAAGAAGCCGTCGAGGATGAGGAGAAACTGGATCGTAAATTGAATATGCTTTTTCATTTTGTCTTGAGATTCCAATGACCCATCTTGGCGGCAGCCAGTTGAACGAAGCCGCGGACGCGGCGGAGCGCCGGGGGCGTGGGGCGGGAGCAGCGCATGAAGTGGGAGCATGGTTGCTGGCGCCGATTGGGGCAAGACCGGAGGGGCCATGTCCACCCATACATCCACCAACAAAGCAACCTGAACGGGACAGCCACGGAAATCGGCGCCCTTTTCGCCAAGTCCACCATGGCGCATGGATATTGCCGATGGTGGCGCTAGGCGAGCTCGCCGCCTGCAACGGACAAAACACCGACTGCCGGGGCGGAAGCGCGGGCAGTCCTACTTCCGCCGACGGACAGCCTGGCGGACAAGGCTCAACAGAAGGAGGGATCCGCAGAACCACCAACCGGGCGCACCACCGCCGCCGCCACCTCCGGAACTGCTGTCACTGCCCGTTGTGGTGGTGGTCGCCGCATTCACGGTCAGGGTTGCCGCGCTGCTGGTGACGCTGCCCATCGAATTGGTCACCGTCACCGTGTAGCTCCCGGCATTGGCTGACTGGGCGCTCGTGATGCTGTACGAACTGCCTGTCGCCCCGCTGATCGCCGTGCCGCCGAAATACCATTGATAGGTCGGCGTCGGCCGCCCGGTGGCTGTGACGGAGAACTGGACGCTGGACCCGGCTGTCACCGTCTGGCTCTGCGGCTGGGTCTCGATCTTGGGCGCCTGCTGGAGCAACCCCAGCCGGATCGTGTGGTTGTTCGTATCCGCAATATAGAGATTCCCGCTGTTGTCGGCCGAGAGCCCCGCCGGCTGGAAGAAAAGGGCGGCCGAGCCTGTCCCGTCGCTGCTTCCGCTCGTGCCCGCGACCCCGGCCAGCGTCGTGGTCGCCTTGGTCGAAGCCACCACTATGCGGATCGTGAAGTTCCCTGTGTCCGCGACGTAGATATTGCCCGACGAGTCCACGGCGACTGCCGAGGGGCCATCGAAGGTCGCCGCCGTCCCCGTGCCGTCGGCCCCACCCGAGAAACCTGCCTGGCCCGCGACCGTGCTTACGACGCCTGCGGACGAGATCGACCGGATCAGGTTGTTCTCGGTGTCGGCCACGTAGACGTTCCCCGAGGTGTCGGCGGCAACCCCGGACGGGAAATTGAATCTCGCTCCGGTGCCCGAGCCGTCGGCGCGTCCCGCAAGTCCCGCACCACCCGCGATCGTCGTCACCACCCCCGTGGACGGAACGAGCTTGCGCACCGTCTGGTTGTTCGTGTCCGCGACATAGATGTTGTTGGAGCTGTCTGCGGCGAGCCCCTGGGGCCCGTAGAACCGCGCGCCTGTCCCCGTGCCATCCGAACTGCCCGCGCTGGAGGATCCCGCCAGCGTCGAGACCACGCCCGCCGGGCTCACCAGGCGGATCGTGTTGTTCAACGTGTCGGCGACATAGACATTCCCCGAACTGTCCACGGCGACACCCGACGGACTGTGGAAACGGGCATTGCTTCCCGTGCCATCGGCGCTGCCCGCGAGCCCCGGCGCGCCGGCCAGCGTGGTCACCACACCCGTCGACGGGACGACCTTGCGGATGGTGTCGTTGTCGGTGTCCGCAACATAGACATTGCCGGAGCTGTCAGTGGCGACGATCCCTGACGGATAGTAGAAACGTGCGGCACTGCCCGTCCCATCCGCGCTTCCCAACGTCAGCGCCTGGCCCGCCAGCGTGCTCACCGTCAAGGGAGTGGAGATCACGATGGCCGGCGTCGTGGTGACTGAAATCGTGCTGGAGTCGATTCCGTTGCCCGCGCTGTCGTAGGCCTCGATCCGGTAGTAGTAGGTCGTGCCCGCACTGAGTCCCGTCACGTTCACGCTCGTGACGTTGCCGACATTGAGGCTCTGGTATCCTGACACGAAGTTGCTGAAGCTGCTGCTCGTCGAAACATCGATGCGGTAGCCGGTGGCTCCGGTGACCGGGCTCCACGTCGCAGTGAAACGGTTGGCGATCACGTCACCAGCCGCTCCCGCGACAGGCGCAGGCAATGCAGCAACGACCAGGCTCTGCGTTGCAGTCGCTGTCGTGTAGTTGACCGTGTCATTCGGCGTAAAGGTCACGCTCAGGGTCTGCGTCCCCACGCCGAGGATCGTTCCCGCCGAAGGCGAATAGGCGAAGGTGCCCGGACACACTGGCCGTTGCATCCAGTTGAGTCGACGAAAGCGCCGTGCCGTAGACGATGGGATCCAGGGCCGGCCAAGTGATGACCGGCGCTGACGCCACAACGGTCGAGATCTTGCGGATACTGTTGTTGTACTGGTCTGCAACGTACACATTGCCTGCAGAATCGACGGCCAGCCCCTCCGGATTGTTGAAAGTCGCGACGGTGCTCGAGCCATCCACCGCGCCGGGAATGACGCTGCCAGCCAGCGTGGTCACCACACCGGCC
>PMKA01000320.1 GCA_003157575.1 Opitutia bacterium | reverse complement strand
GATCTGGTAGTCCTCGTTGAACGCTCCGATCATGAACTGCAGGGCGATGAGAGCCGTGAAATAGGTGAACGTCTGGCCCTTGGAATAGCCTCCGATGGTCGCGACCCCGGCGTAGGCTGCGCCCCAGAGGATGAAGACGACGGCCAGACGCGCGAGGGAGAAGAAGCCCCGGATGAGAAAATTCCACCGGTAGATCAGATTGCTCTGCAGCCCCACGAGGAACACGTGGCGGTATTTGGTCAGAGCATTCATCCCGGCTAGGCTTTCAACCCGAACCGGGTGACAACCTCCCGGGCCAGGTTGCGGTAGGCCGTCGAGCCGGGGCTTTGAGGATCGTACTGGAAGATCGGCTTGCCGAAGCTCGGGGCCTCGCTGAGCCGGACGGTGCGCGGGATGACGCTGTCGAAGACCTTGTCGCCAAGATGCCGTTTCACCTCCTCGACGACCTGGCGCGAGAGATTGGTCCGCATGTCGTACATGGTCATTACCACGCCCCCGAGATCCAGGTCGGGGTTGACGCCCGCGGACTTCAGGCGGTCGATCAGCTTGAGAATCTGGCCCAGGCCTTCCAGCGCCATGTACTCGCACTGGAGGGCGATGAGCAGGTGATCCGCCGCGGCCAGGCTGTTCATCGAGAGCATCCCGAGCGCCGGAGGACAGTCGATGATGATGACGCGATAGCCCCCGGAATCGCGGACGGGTTGCAGGGTGCGGCGCAGGCGGAGCAGGTAGTTCTCCTGCTGGGCGAGTTCCATCTCTATGGCGGCCAGGTCCACCTCCGAGGGGATGAGAGCGAGATGCTCGTATGCGGTGGGGGTGATCATCTCGACGGCCGAGCCTTCGCCGTGGAGCGGCCCGTACAGGCTGCGGCCCTCCTGCTTCTCGATCCCGAGGGCGCTGGTTGCGTTGGCCTGCGGATCGAGGTCGACGAGGAGCGTGTGGATTTTTCGCTCGGCGAGGGCGGCCGCAAGGTTGACGGCGGTCGTGGTCTTGCCGACGCCGCCTTTCTGGTTGGCGATGGTGAAAACAGTGGAAGACATGACGGGAATGGCCAATGACTAACGGGCGGGGTGTGCGGAGCAAGCGCGACGGAGGGAAGACTTTGTCAGGATGCTGTCGCGGCCACACCGGCCGGCCTGCCGGCCTCCACCTGGCGTTCGATCCATGGGTAGGTGCGGGCGATCCCCTCGCGCAGGGAGACGCGCGACCGCCAGCCGGTTGATTCCATCCGGTCCAGCCGGAAATTCCGGGCTGCGACACCGACGGGGCCGGAAACGTGATGAATCCGGATCTTCTTTCCCGCGACCTCGGCGATCAGATTGGCGAGTGCGTCGACGGAGACGTATTCCTGGCGCCCGATATTGACGCCGTTCTCTAGAGAGGAATGCATCAGCGTGACGATTCCCTCGACCATGTCGTCGACATAGGTGTAGGCGCGCATCGCGGTGCCGTCGCCCCAGACCTCGATGCTTTCGCCATCCCTGGCCTCGGCGATCTTGCGGCAAAGCGCTGCGGGGGCCTTCTCGCGACCGCCCCGCCACGTTCCCTCCGGCCCGTAGCAGTTCTGAAACCGGCCCAGGCGGACGATCATGCCGTGGCGGCGCCCGTGGGCCATTGCGGCGCGTTCTGCGTACAGCTTCTCCCATCCGTATTCGTTGTCGGGCATGGCGGGATAAGCCTGCTCCTCCGCCAGGGCAGGCTCGTCCTTGAGCATGTTCCGATAGACGCAGGCCGAGGAGGAGAAGAAATACCGCCTGACGCCCGCCAGGGCGCTGAACCGGGTCATGTGGGCGTTGATCAGGGCGTTGTTGTACATGATCTCGCACTCGGCCGAGTGGATGAAACCCATGCCGCCCATGTCGGCGGCGAGCTGGTAGACCTCGTCAAAGGCGCCTTCCCCGGGCGCCGCGAGGGCGGCGCGGCAGGATTCGGCTTCCCTCAGGTCAAGCACCTGGAAATCGTCAGCGGCGGTCGGCGAGAATTCAGGGCGTTTTTGATCGCCCCCGCGCACCCAGTGCCCTTCGCGCTTCAGCCTCTTGACCAGATGGCCGGCGATGAATCCGCCGGCCCCGCAGACGAGTATCTTTTTCATTTAGATGAGTTCAGCCGCCCGCTCCAAGGCACGGAGCCGGAGGAGATTCCCCTATTCATTTTTATTTCCCGGGCGGGTCAACGCTCAACGGACACCGGCCGGATATTTCAGTCCCGGCGATATCCGGCGTGCAATCCGGCCGGACAACCCTACATTCCGGATGACTCCGGCTTTGTGAACAGCCTCTGCCAACCTTCTGGCGTCCTGTCGACGCCCTGCGGCCTTCGTGCCACCGCCATCCTGTGGACTGGTCAGCTGCCGGCCCGCCGATTTGACCTTCAGCCTGCAACCGCGGTGAAGGTTGTCCTTGCGCGCCGGCATGCCTGTGGTTCGGTCGGCCTGCGTGGGCTTTTCGCGGTTCTCTGCCTGCTTGCGGTGCTGTTTTGCATTCCGCCGATGAGGGCGCACGAGAGCATGCCGCATGTGCTGGTCATCAATTCCTATCATCCTGGATACAGCTGGAGCGAATGGGAGGTGTATGGGCTCCTCAACCTGCCGCTGTCGGCGCTGCCGGAAGGGACCGAGGTGTTAAACAGGCCGGTCTCCTATTATCAAACGTACCGACTGCGGATCATCGGGATAGGCCTTGTGATCGGCCTGCTCTCGACGGCGGTCGTTGTGCTGGTCGTCAACGTTCTCAGGCGGCGGCGCGCCGAGTCCGCCCTGTACCAGAGCAACGAACGCTTTCAGTTGATCGCGCGGGCTACCAACGACGCGGTATGGGACTGGAATCCGGGCACGGGCGAAATGTGGTGGAATGAAAGCTATCGCGCCATGCTTGGAACGCCTGACGACGCGAAGCCGGGCTTCGAGGCCTGGTGCGCGGACATCCATCCGGAGGACCGTGCGCACGTGGTTGCGAGCCTTCTTGCCGCCGTGGCCGGCGAGGAGCCGACGTGGAGCGCCGAATATCGGTATCGGCGGAGCGACGGCGCCGACGGTTTTGTCTTCACCCGTGCGTGCTTCCTGCGTGGAGAGGGCGGGCGGGTGGTTCGGGCGCTGGGCGCAATGACGGACATGACAGCCCGGAAGCAGGCCGAGGAAAGACTGCGGCGGCTGGCCACCGCCGTGGAGCAGGCGACCGAACTCATCATCGTCCTCGACCGGCAGGGGACGATCGAATACGTAAATCCTGCCTTCGTGCGAAACACGGGGTTTATGCAGATCGACGCACTGGGTCAGCCATTCTGGTTTCTGTTCGAAGCGCCCGGGGAGGTGCCTCCCCTCGAATTGATCGAGCGTCGGATACAGGAGACCGGATCATGGTCCGACCGCTACAAGTTCCGAAGGAAGGACGGTTCCGCGCTTTCCGAGCAGCTGGTGATCTCGCCGATCCGGGAGCAGGGTGTCGACACGGTGGGCTTTGTGCTCGTTGCCCGGGACGTGACCAACGAGATGAAGCTCGAGGAGCAGGTCCGGTTCTCGCAAAAGATGGAGGCGATCGGCCTGCTCGCCGGGGGCGTCGCGCACGACTTCAACAACATCCTGCAGATCATCCTGGGGCATACCCAGCTCGCTCTGGAATTCGATTTGTCGCCCTCTGAAAGCCGGGAGGGCCTGGTGTCTGTGAAAGAGGCGACGGAGCGTGCGATGCAGCTCACCCGCCAGTTGCTGGTCTTCGGGCGCAAACAATCCATGCTGATGGAGGATCTGGATCCCAACCAGCTCGTCTCCGATCTTCTCAAGATGGTCCGGCGTTTGATCGGCGAGCATATCAACGTCGAATTCTCGCCCCGGCGGGAGCTGGGCAACATCCGCGTCAACAGGGGCCAGATGGAGCAGGTGCTGATGAACCTCTGCGTCAACGCCCGCGACGCGATGCCCGATGGAGGGCGTCTCGCCATCAACATTGAGAACGTGTCCTTCGACTCCGGATTCTGCGAGACGCACCCCTGGGCGAAACCGGGCCGTTACCTGCGCATGGGCGTTGCCGACACGGGTTGCGGCATGGACGCGGCGACGCTCGCCCGCATCTTCGATCCGTTCTTCACGACCAAGCCGAAGGACAAGGGGACGGGGCTGGGGCTGTCGGTCGTGTACGGCATCGTCCAGCAGCACGACGGTCTGATCGACGTCGACAGCGAACCGGGCGCCGGCACGGCGTTCAGGATCTATCTGCCGATCGTCGAGCGCGCCGTCGGGAGCGGGGCGGGGAAGCCGGGCGGAGCGCCGGCCCGCGGAAAGGGCACCATCCTGCTGGTGGAGGATGAGAGCGCCGTGCGGAAGCTGGCCACGAAGATGCTGGAACGCGGCGGCTACGACGTGCTTTCGGCTGGCGACGGCCGGGAGGCGATCGAGGTGTTCAAACTCCACGCCGACGAAATCAGCCTGCTCATGCTTGATGTCGTGATGCCGAACATGGGAGGCCGCGAAGCCTACGAGCGCATCGCGGCCCTGCGGCCCGGCATCCCGGTTCTTTTTTGCAGCGGCTACAGCGCCGACGTTCTGGAGCCTGGATTTGTTCCCGGGCCGGGCATGCAGATGATACAGAAACCGTACACGCCGGAGGATGTCTGGCGGCGGCTCCACGATCTGCTCGATCCCACTGGCGGCGCCGCCGGAAAGTCTTCCGGATCGGCGGCGCCCTAGCTGTTCAGGCGGAAATCGATCTGGCGCTTGAAGCGGTCCACCCGCTCCGTGACCACGCTGATCTTCTGGCCGAGCTCGAGACGCCGCTTCGAGCGCCGGCCGACGAGCGCCGTGCCGGCGTTGTTCAGGAGGTAGAGGTCGTCGCGCAGCGTCGAGAGGTGGACCAGACCGAAGGCCATCGCGTCGGGAAGCTCGACGAACAGCCCGTGATTGCGGACGTCGGTGATGACGGCGTTGAAAACGGTCTTTTTCTTCTTTGCCGCCTCCCTCTCGAAGAACTCCAGCAGTTTCACCTTCTGTGATTCGCGCTCGGCCTCGGTGCTGTTCTGCTCGGTGAGACTGAGATGTTGCGCGAGGCTTTCCATGCGGGCCACGTTGTAGCCGAATTGGAAACCGCGCGGGGCGGCCTGGCCCAGATGCTTGACAAGGTACTGGTCGAAGACGCGGTGGACCACGAGGTCGGCGTAGCGCCGGATGGGCGACGTGAAGTGTGTGTAGTCCTGTTTGGCGAGTCCGTAATGGCCGTCCGCCGAAGCGCGATAGACGGCCTTTCGCAGGCTGCGCAGAAGCTGGGTCCGCAGGGTATAGCCCTGGGGGTGCGACCGGAGCAGAAAGAGAAGGCGCGAGATCTCCTCGCGCTGGGTGAGGTCGCCGACGGCGACGCCGAAGGTCGCGAGCTCCTTGCGGTATTCCAGCAGCTTCTCCTCGTCAGGGTCGTCATGCACGCGGTAGAGCGAGGGCAGACGGTGCAGGCGCGTCACGCGGGCGACCGCCTCGTTCGCGGCAAGCATGTACTCCTCGATCAACTGGTGGCTTTCGTCCTGCTCGATGCGCTCCAGGCGGTCGGCGTAACCCTGCTCGTCGACGAAGATCTTCACCTCGGGCATGTCGAGGTCCAGGCTTCCGTTGCGCATGCGCTCGCGCCGCAGCCGCTGGGCCACATCCCAGAGCTGGCGGATCCAGCGCTGGAGGTCGGCGAGCTCGTCGCGCCGCAGATCCGAGAGCGCCCGGCCGGTCGACCCGGTCTGGTGCGCGGGCGGCAGGGGCATCCGGCGGATCTTCTCGAGGTTGTCCTCCTTGAGCAGGGCGAAGGCCTGGCGGTAGGTCAGGCGTTTGCGGCTGCGGATGACGGTGTTGGCGAATGCGGTGGCGCACAGGCGGCCCTTGCGAAAAGTGAGCAGGACGGCCTTGGTCAGGCGGTCCTCGCCTTCGACGAGACTGCACAGGCCGTTGGAAAGCTCGTGCGGCAGCATCGGTACGACGGTGCCCACGAGATAGGTGGAATTGCCCCGCCGCTGCGCCTCCGCATCGAGCGCGGTGCCGGGCCTCACGTAGCTGCTGACATCGGCGATGTGGACGCCGACGCGAAGGTCGCCGTCGGGAAGGGTCTCGACGGACAGCGCATCGTCGAAATCCTTCGCGTCATCGGGATCGATGGTGAACGTCGGCACGGCGCGGTAGTCGAGCCGTCCAAACAGCTCGGCGATGCCGACGCGCTTGGGGAGGGCGCTGGCCTCGTGGAGCACGTCGGGCGGGAATTCGGGCGAAAGGCGGTACTTGTGAAAGATCGCGGCGAGCTCGGCGTGCGGCTCGTGCGTGCGGCCGAGGCGCTCGACGATCGTCCCCTCCGGGTTGACCTGCCGCTGCGTCCACTCGTGAAGCCGTACGACGACCTTGTCGCCGACGACGGGCACCGGGCGCACCCCCGAACCGGCCGGGTCCGGGACGTAGATGTCGTGGATGAAGCGCGGGTCGTCCGGGGCGACATAGAAGAAGAGTTTTGTGCGCTGCAGATTGCCCGTGAGCGTTTCGTGGCCGCGTTCGAGGATGCGGATGACACGGCCCGTCGGCTCGCCGCCGTGGCGGCCGCCGTGGGGGCGGCTGAGTTCGTCGCTCAGCCGCACCACAACGCGGTCGCCATGAATGGCCACGCCGGTGTTCTCGGCCGGGATCTGGACCGCCTCCTTCTCGGGTTCGCTCGGGCCCCGTTCACGGACGACATAGGCGGAGCCTCCCTGGCGGAACTGGATACGGCCGGTGGCAAGGTCCGCGTCGCGCGGCAGGCAGAGCTTGTCCTCCTTGATCTGGACGACGTCGCCGGCGCTCAGCAGCCGGCGGATCTCGAGGGTCAGCGAATTGCGTTCCTTCCTGGGCAACGAAAGGGCGCGTGCGATCCCGGATTCGGCGAGGGGTACATAGTGCGGCGTGCGCAACAGTGCCAGGATTCGGTCATGGAGGGTCATGATTGCAGGATATTGCCGGTTTCGGGTGACCGCAAACGATTTAACGGACAGATGATCCGGCTGGCAGCCTGTCGGACTTCGCCCTCCAGGCCGCCAGAGGAAAATGGCGTTCGCCGTTTGCTTGGGAACCCGGAGGGCGAAGCCCGACAGGTTCCTGCGCTTTCGACTGGCCTGCCGTGCATCCCTCTCATACCCTTAAAGCGTGAGGATTGTTCATGCAGCCAGCGAATTTTACCCATTTGTGAAAACGGGCGGACTGGCTGATGCAGTCGGCTCCCTTGCGTCCACGCTGGCCGACAGGGGCCACGACGTGGCGGTTTTCATACCGGGTTATCGCACGGCCCTGGAACACAAGGATATGTCCCGCATCGGCCAGCGGCTCGGGCTGAGGGTCGAGATGGGCGACCGGATCTTTGCGGGCGAAGTCCGCATGCTTCCGGTAAAAAAGGGGCTCACGGTCTATTTCATCGGGCGAGACGAGTTCTTCGACCGCCGGTTCCCCTACGGGAATGGCGAACGCGATTACGAGGATAACGACGCCCGTTTCATCTTTTTCTGCAAGGCCGTCGTGGAGGTCATGCGGATCACCGAGATCCGCGCGGACGTCGTCCACTGTCACGACTGGCAGGCTGCGCTGCTGCCCCTGCTCCTGCGCTTTGAAGAACGGCGCGGCGGCATCTCCCTCGCGATGAAGACCGTGTTCACGATCCACAACATCGCCTTCCAGGGGATCTATCCGATGCGTTCGTTCGGGTTCACCAACCTCCCGGACGAGCTCCTCGGCATCGACGGGGTCGAATACTACGGGCAGATCAACCTCATGAAGGGAGGAATCCTCTTTGCGGACCGGGTGACGACGGTCAGCCCGCATTACGCGCAGGAGATCCAGACACCCGAGTTTGGCTGCGGGCTTGAGGGCGTGGTGGGAACGCGGAGCGACGACCTGGTGGGGCTTGTCAACGGGATCGATACGCGGATTTGGAACCCGGCCACGGACCGTTTGCTGCCAGCGGATTTTTCCGTCGCCGATCTGGGAGGGAAGGCCGCGTGCCGCGCAGCGCTGCTCAAGAAGATGGGCATGGACGAGGCGTTCAAGGGGCCGGTCTTTGGCATGATCTGCAGGCTGACGTCGCAGAAGGGGGTGGATCTTCTGCTGGCCGCGAAGGAATTCTTCATCGGGCAGGACTGCCGGGTGGTCGTGCTCGGCTCGGGCGAGAAGCGATTTGAGAACGCGCTGCACGATCTGGCCCAGACGCACCCGGGAAAGTTCGTGCTGAGCCTGAAGCAGGACGAGGAAACAAGCCACCTGATCGAGGCGGGGGCGGATTTCTTTCTCATGCCTTCCCGCTTCGAGCCCTGCGGCCTCAAC
>PMKA01000506.1 GCA_003157575.1 Opitutia bacterium | reverse complement strand
CCGCCTCCCGGATGCGCTCCCGGATATGTTGCGGAGCATGGCCCAGGTCGGTCAGCCAGGCGAGGCGCCCGGCCGGCGTGAACAGGTCATCAGTCCCGTGGGTGAAGAGAAACGCCACGGGATCCTGCGCATCGTGCGGCACGGCGAAGCTCTCGATCTCCAGATCTCGGAATCGAAAGCGCGTGCCGGTCTCGAAACATTGCCAGTCGGGGCGGTGTTTCAGCCCCGCCTGGACTGCGCGCGCCGTGGCGTGGTTGGCGAAGATCTTGATGTTCGGATGGCGCGACAGGCCGTTGATTCCCGCGGTGTGGTCGCCGTGTTCGTGGGTGAGGAAGACCGCGTCGATGCGGTCAAGCGATTCGCCGACCCCCTCCAGCAGCAGCCCGAGGCGCCGGGCCGAGAAGCCGGCGTCGACGAGGACGCGCGTCTGGTCCGTCTGCAGCACGGCGCAATTGCCGTCGCTGCCGCTGCCGAGGATACAAAATCGCATGCTCATGGGATTCGTTTCTGATGCAATGTCCCTGGCCCCGGCCGAAGCAAGGGCTTTCTGGGAGAAGGCGTCCGGCCTGTAGGGTCGCCGCTCGTCGGCGGACCTTGTCTCCGTAGGGTCGCCGCTTCCCGGCCATCCGTCCCTTTGTCCGCCCGTTCATCCAAAATCGCTGCCGCCGTTGCCTTGTTTCCGGTGTCATGGAGCCCACGTGAATCGTCCATCCGCCTCTCGACTGCATGCGCCCGCCCGTTTGTTCGAGGCACTGGCTTCATCCGCCGCACCCCTTGCTTGCAACGAACGTCCGGTTCAGAAAGATTTCCCGTTCATCCCGACCATCCTACCATGAGTTTCATCACTGCCCCCCGCTCCGGCGCCTCTGAAGTGCCGGCCGCCGTCCCGGTCCGCAAGAAGTCCCGCCGGAAGTGGTGGATCATTCTCGCCATCGTCATCGTCGTGGTGCTTCTCATCGCGGCCGGGATCAAAAACAAGCATGCGGTCGTGCCCACGACGGTCACGACAGAGAAGGCGATAATCCGCACGATCACGCATCTCGTCACGGCCACGGGCAAGGTGCAGCCTGAGCTTGAGGTCGGGATCGCCCCGGAGGTTTCGGGGGAGTTGATCGCGTTGCCGTTCAAGGAGGGCCAGTCAGTCAAAAAGGGCGACGTGATCATCCGCATCAAGCCCGACTCCTATGCGGCCTTGGTCGACCAGCAGGAGGCGGCGCTCAGTTCGTCCAAAGCCGCCAGCCTCCTCGCCAAGGCGAACCAGGCCAAGGCCGAGGAGGACCACCGCCGGGCCGACGATCTCTACAAGAAGAAGCTGATCTCGGACGCCGATTACACCACCGCCAAGACCACCCAGGAGGTCGCCCGCGCCAACTACGCCGCCTCGCTCGCGAACATTCGCCAGACGGAGGGCGCGCTCAACCAGTTCCGCGACCAGCTGAGCAAGACCACGATTTTTGCGCCGTTGGATGGAACGATCAGCGTGCTCAACAACGAGGTGGGCGAGCGGGTCGTCGGCACCGGCACATACACCGGCACGGAGGTCATGCGCATCGCCGACCTCGGGCACATGGAGGTGCGTGTGAAGGTGAACGAGAACGACATCGTCAATGTGAAGGTCGGCGATCATGCGGTCGTTGCGATCGACGCCTATCCGAACCGGAAGTTCGACGGCGTCGTGAGCGAGATCAGCAGCTCCGCCCTTACCACCGGCACCGGAGCCGCGAGCAACAACCAGGCGGCGCTCGCCGCGTCCGCCTCCGACGAGGTCACCAATTTCCTGGTGCGGATCCGCATCGGCGACAAGGATGCGCAGCTGCGGCCGGGAATGAGCGGCACGGTCGACATCGAAACGGAGACCGTCAAGGACGTGGTTTCCGTGCCGGTGCAGAGTGTCACGGTCCGTGCCGAGGGGGGCAAGACCTCGGAGGAGCTCCAGGAGCAGCGCGCGAAGGAGGCGAAGGAGCGCACCGGGAACGATCTCGAACTCGTGAAGGAACGCGAGGAGGCGCACCGGAATCGCGAGAAACTTCAGCGCGTCGTCTTCGTCCGGCAGGGCGACAAGGTGAAGATGGAGAAGGTGGAGACGGGCATCGCGGACAACACCTACATCGAGATCAAGAGTGGCGTGAAGGTTGGAGATGAGGTGGTGTCGGGGAGCTATGCGGCGATCAGCCGGACGTTGAAGGACGATGCCAAGATTCTCGTCGAAAAGCCAAAGAAGGACGACAAGAGCTGAGTCTGGCGTCGTCCCAGCGATGAACGTTTTCCTGCGCACTCCGTTGCCATGATTCCGCCTCCTCCTCCCGATCCTGCGACGCCCCGCACCCTCCGCCCCCACGGGCCGCTGGTGATCGACATCCGGAATGTCACGAAGCTCTACCACATGGGCGACGAGACTGTGCACGCGCTGCGCGGCGTCACCCTGCAGGTCCACCGCAACGAGTACCTGGCGATCATGGGGCCGTCGGGCAGCGGAAAGTCGACGTTGATGAACATGCTGGGCTGCCTCGACACGCCGACCAGCGGCCACTACGAGTTTAACGGGAAGGATGTGTCCAGCATGGAGGACGACGAGCTGGCCGCGATCCGCAACCGGGAGATCGGGTTCGTGTTTCAGACGTTCAACCTGCTTCCCCGCTCGACTTCCCTGCACAACGTCGAGCTGCCGCTGATTTATGCGGGCGTGCCGCCCAACGAGCGGCGGGAGCGCGCCCGGCAGGCGCTCGACCACGTCGGGCTGGGCGACCGCATGCTGCACAAGCCCAACGAGCTTTCTGGCGGCCAGCGCCAGCGCGTGGCGGTCGCCCGGGCCCTTGTCAACCATCCCTCGATCATCCTCGCCGACGAACCCACGGGCAACCTGGACTCGAAGACGGGCGAGGAGATCATGTACCTTTTCGACACCTTGTACGAGCAGGGGAACACCATCATCGTCGTCACCCACGAGGAGGACATCGCCCGGCACGCCCGCCGCGCCGTCCGGCTGCGTGACGGCCTGATCGAAAGCGACCGCGTGACAGTCGAGCCGGCTGCAGTCTGAGGCCGTTCTGCAATGAATGCCCTGGCGCGACTCTTCTACGAGCTGACCGAGTCCTTCCGGATCGCGTGGGCGCAGATCCGCGCGAACAAGACGCGTTCGATGCTCACCGCGCTGGGCGTCATCATCGGGATCGTCGCGGTCACATTGATGTATGCGGCGATCAGCGGGATCGACCGCGGGTTTCAGAACAGTCTGTCGATGCTGGGCAACGATGTATTCTACGTCGACAAATGGCCGTGGTTCGGTGCGGAGGACTGGTGGAACTACATCAACCGGCCGGCCATCGAAGTGCGGGATGCGGAGAGGCTGAACCGCATCGTCGAGGACACGCCCAAGTCCCTGCTCGATGTCGCGGTGCCGCGAGCAGGCCGGGGATGCTCGGTAAAATTCGGCGACGGCCGGGTCGACGGCATCTTTGCATTCGGCACGACCGCGGAATACGCGCGAATCTCAAACGTGGATTTTGTGGAGGGCCGCCTGTTCAACGAGATCGAGGACAACGGCGCCCGGGCGGTCTGCGTTCTGGGCTTCGACGTCGCCGAGGCTCTGTTCCCCCACCGGTCCCCGCTTGGCGAAACGGTGACGGTCGACGGCCATCCCTGCATCGTCATCGGAGTCTATGCGAAGCAGGGCGAGTTCTTGGGCCTGTTCAGCTTCGACAACCAGCTGGTGATGCCGATCGGGGCGTTCAGCAAGATGTTCGGCACCCGGCGCGGAGTCGAACTGCAGGTGAAGGTGAAGGACCAGACTCAGATGGGCGCCGCCAAGGATGAGCTGATCGGGGCGATGCGCCGCGTCCGCGGCCAGCTTCCGGGTGAGCGGGACAACTTCACCGTGAACGAGCAGCAGGCGTTCAAGGCGCAGCTGGACCCGGTGAAATTCAGCATCTTCGCTGCCGGACTGATCGTCACGAGCATGTCGCTGATCGTCGGCGCGATTGGCATCATGAACATCACCTTTGTGAGTGTTAAGGAGCGCACGAAGGAGATCGGCTCGCGAAAGGCGATCGGCGCGCGCAGGCGCACGATCCTGCTCCAGTTCCTGATCGAGGCGGTGTCGATCTGCATCATCGGCGGAATCATCGGAATCGGCGTCGCGTATGCCGTGTTCCTTGGAGTCCGCTATCAGATGCCGAGCTTTCCGGCGGAATTCTCCGTGGTGCTGGTTCTGATCGGAATGACGGCATCCGTGCTCACCGGAGTCTTGTCCGGCTTCATCCCCGCGTGGGGTGCCTCGCGCCTCGATCCCGTGGTCGCGCTAAGATATGAGTGACGGAGATCTTTGGCTTTTGATTTCGACTTTGAAGACGACCATGACGGAACCGGAATTAAGAGATCGCACCAGGGCATTTTCCCGGTGGGGGTTGCGTTGACCGCGATCAGGGTCGGCTCGCGAAAAACCATGGCGCTTGCGACCAAGGAAATCGAAGGACTGAAATCGGAAATCTGAACTCGAAACTCAAAAATCCCAATGCCTGTCATCGAAATCCTGAGAATCGCCTTTGCCTCGATCGGAGTGAACAAACTCCGCTCGGCTCTCACGATGTTGGGCATCGCGATCGGGGTGTTCTCGGTCATCGGAGTGATGACGACGATTTCGGCGCTGCGCGGCTCNNCCTGGGTTCGAACACCTTCCAGTTCGGGAAATGGCCGATCGGCGGAGGGGGAGGTCCGGAGCACCGAAAGTACGAGATGCGCCGGAACATCACGCTGGCCCAGGCGCTTCGCTACAAGCAGCTCATGGAAGGAACATCGCAGGTGATCTGCCTGAAGGTGTTTCACCAGAGTTCGGCCCAGGCGGTGTACAACGGTCGGAAGACGACCCCCGACGTCACATTTGGCGGCACCAACGAGTACTTCCTCAACGCGAACCAGTTCAACATCGATCTGGGACGCAACATCCAGCCCGACGATGTCGAGCTCGCCCGGC
>PMKA01000262.1:4888-5218 GCA_003157575.1 Opitutia bacterium | reverse complement strand
CGAAGAGCTCATCGACTTCGTCACGGCGCGCGGCTGACCCTCGCCCCGGGGAGCTTCCTAGTTAGGCTATGCTAACTAGCGGTAGTCCCGGTTTGGGAGACAGGAATCGGGTGCATGCAGGGCGTATTTATTGGCACTTTCCTCATCGGCCTCCGTGAAGGCCTGGAGGCGACGCTCATTGTGAGCATCGTCGGCTCATTCCTCAAGCGAAACGGTCAGTCGACACGTCCGATGTTCGCCGGCGTCGCACTGGCGGTGCTGATCAGCGTTGCGGTTGGCGTCGGACTGGATTTACTGTCGGCAGCCTTGCCGCAGGCCCGCCAGGAGATG
>PMKA01000262.1:0-4800 GCA_003157575.1 Opitutia bacterium | reverse complement strand
CTGCTGGCGGCCGCGGAGACGTCGAACGGCAACCGCTGGCTCGCCGTGCTCGGCGGCGCACTGGGGATCGCGGCGTCGATCGCGCTGGGCGTCGGCCTGTACCTCGGCGGTCTGAAACTCAACCTCGGCAGGTTCTTCCGCGTGACGGGGGTGTTTCTGGTGCTGATCGCGGCGGGTCTGGTGCTGAACGCGCTCCGCACCGCCCACGAGGCGGGCTGGGTGACCATCGGCCAGCAACAGGTGTTCACCCTCCTGCCCTGGATGCCCAGCAGCTCGGTGCAGGGCGCGCTGATCACCGGCGTCTTCGGGATACCCGCCGACCCGCGGCTCATCGAGGTGCTGGGCTGGCTGCTTTATGCGCTGCCTGTGCTCGTCGTCTTCCTGTGGCCCGCCCGGCTCGCCGCGGCACCACGGACCCGAAGCCGGCTACTGGCCGCGGCTTCGGCCGCACTACTCATGGTCGCGGCGGCACTGGCGATCGCGGTTCCCGCCGGCGGCTCGGCCGGCACGCAGGCCCGCACCGTGACCGACCGCAACGGTCATACGGCCACGGTGTCGCTGAGCTCCGGGCCGCGAGGGCGTGCGCTGGCCATCACATCCGACGGCACCTCGAACGTCCGGAGCATCGCGCTCAGCGCGGCCGGCGACGATTCCGTGGACGGCGTTGCGGTGCGGGTGTGGCAAGCCACCCTGGGTGCGGACTCGACAGGCGGGGCGGCCAACCTGCCGGTGGTCACTCTGGAGGAGTTGTTGAGCCAGAACGGAAGCCGACTGCCGATGGGCCTGACGGCGACCCGCACCCCCGGTCCGTTTCAAGCGCAATGGGCCGCTGACACTGTCTACACCGTGCGCGCCCACGGTGATTCGGTGGTGAATGCCCAAGCCGTCAGCAACCGCACCGCCGTCCTGTCCGGCGGCGGCCTCACCGCGCCTAAGACGGTCAGCATCGGCGGGTTGCCCACCGACTGGTCGACGGCCAGCGCTGAAGATCAGTCGGCCGCGGCGCGGATCACCGCCACCGACCGGGCGCGCGCGGAGCGGCAGCTGTGGAAGATCTGGCTTCCGTTGGCATTGGCCGTCTTTGGATTGGCTTGCGGCGCCGGTGCCATGGCGTCGGCGCGCGGCGGACGCGCGGAAGCCGAACAGGAGAGGAAATCGACTGATGGGCAATCACACCGCCCTGGTCAAGTGCCGGTCGCATGAGTTCTGGTTAACCACAGCGGCTCTGGTCGCAGTGTGTGGCCTGACCGCGTGTGGCCACTCCGCCAGCAATTCGACCCCGGCGACGACCGGTGGCAGCAACGCGGTCAAAGTGACGATGGCCAACGACGCGGGCAAAGATGGCTGCGCGCTGGACACCACCAACGTGCCGGCCGGGCCGGTGACCTTCACGGTAGCCAACACCAATGCGCCGGGAATCAGTGAAGTGGAATTGCTCCGCGACCAGCGGATCATTGGCGAGAAGGAGAACCTCGCGCCCGGTCTGGACCCGGTTTCGTTCACGGTCACCTTGGACGGAGGCTCCTATCAGGTGTATTGCCCCGGCGCAGCCGTCGAATACCAGAACCTGACCGTGAGCGGGAACGCGCCGGCGGCGCCGACGGGTACCGTGGCGAGCATCCTCACCCAGGGCACCAAGGACTACGCGGCCTACATCGTCAACCAGATCGGTCAGCTCGGTGCGGGCGTGCGGGCGCTCGACGCCGCCGTGCAGGCGGGCAACGTTGATGCCGCGAAAGCGGCCTACGCCAAGGCGAGGCTGTTCTGGGAGCGTTCGGAGTCGACCGTGGAGGGCTTTGTGCTGCCTGGCTTCGCGGTCGGCGACAACGCCGGCAGCCTGGACTATCTGATCGACATGCGGGCGTCCACCCCGGTCGACGCGAAGGTCGGCTGGAAGGGCTTCCACGCCATCGAGCGCGATTTGTGGCAGGGCGGCGCGATCACGCCCGGCACCAAGGCGTTGAGTACCGAATTGGTTGGCAACGTGGGCAAATTGAGCGCCACAGTCGCCACGCTGCAATACAAGCCCGAGGATTTGGCCAACGGTGCCAGTGATCTGATCGAAGAGGTGCAGAACACCAAGATCACCGGTGAGGAGGAGGCCTTCAGCCACATCGACCTCGTTGACTTCTCCGGCAATGTTGAAGGCGCGCAACAGGCCTACGCGTCGCTGCGGCCGGGGCTGGCAAAGATCGACGGCAGTCTGGTCAACCAGATCGATCAGCAGTTTCAGTCAGTGCTCAACGTCCTGGACGGCTACCGTGACCCGTCGGCGCCGGGTGGCTACCGGCTCTACACTCCCGCCTTGCAGGCCAGCGATGCACCGAAACTGACCGCAGTTATCCAGCCGCTGCATCAGAGCCTGTCCACGGTCGCCCAAAAAGTTGTCACGGCCCCCTGAGATGGCCTCTGAAGACGTCCGCGACGCCTCGAATGGTGAGGACGGCGCCACCGACGGCGCCAAAGTGCCCCGGCGGCGGGTGCTCGGCGGGGCGGCGCTGGCCGGGCTCAGCGGCGCCGCGATCGGCGCGGTCGGGGGCGGATTCGCCGGGCACGCTGAGGCGGTTTGGGGCGCCGCCGCGCAGCGTGGCGACGATGAAGACACCGTCGACCTACGCCACAGTTACCCCTTTTACGGTCAGACCCATCAGGGCGGGATCGCCACGCCCCCACAGCGTTACGCCATGTTCATGTCGTTCGCGCTGGCCGCGGGCGCCGGGCGCGCCGATCTGCAGGCACTGCTGGCACGCTGGTCGGCGGGGGCCGCGATCCTGCAGCAGGGTAAGCCCGTCGGCGCAGTGCAACCGCAGGTCGATGTGCAGCCACCCGCCGATACCGGTGAGGCCTATGGTCTGAGTCCGGCCAGTCTGACCGTCACCGTCGGGCTGGGGCCGCCGGTGTTCGGGGACCGCTTCGGTTTGGCCGCGCATCGCCCCGCCGCGTTTACCGATCTGCCCCCGCTCAACGGGGACAACCTGTCTCCGCGCCTGAGTGGTGGTGACCTCTCGGTGCAAGCCTGCGCCGACGACCCGCAGGTCTGCTATCACGCTGTGCGCAACCTGGCCCGGATGGGCCGCAACATCGTTTCACCGTTTTGGGCGGTATTAGGCTTCGGCCGGGCCTCGGCCGGCCCCGGCCAGCACACCCCACGAAATCTCTTGGGATTCAAGGACGGTACCCGCAACGTCGCCACCGATGCGGAGTACGCCAAGTACGTGTGGGTCGACAACAGCGACCAACCCTGGATGAACGGCGGCAGCTATCAGGTCGTCCGCAAGGTCCGGATGCTGCTGGAAACGTGGGATACCGATCGAATCGGCAACCAGGAGAAGATCTTCGGACGTAGCAAAGAAGAGGGCGCACCGCTGAGCGGTAGATCCGAATTCGATGCACCGAACTTCACCGCCAAAGGCCCGGACGGCAATCCGCTCATCGATCCGGCGTCTCACATCGGTCTGGCGGCCAGGGAGAACAACGACGGCGTCATGATCCGCCGACGCTCCTACAACTACACCGACGGCCTCGACGCCAACGGCCAACTCAACGCCGGGTTGCTGTTCGTGTCGTACCAAAATGATCCGCAAGCTTTTGTTCGCCTGCAGAACCGNNGGGCAGGGCCTGTTCGGCTGACCACATCCGACGCTAGCGAAAACTCGCCCGGTCTCCGCGGTGTCGGAGGTGCGCTTTTTTCGTCGCTCGTCTATACGTGGGATATGACAAGCTTTAAGTGGGCGGTAATAGGCGCCGGTCCCGCGGGAATTGCCGCGGTGGGGCGACTTCTCGATAACGGGATATTAGCGGAAGAAATCGCCTGGATCGACCCATATTTCGCGGCAGGAGATCTCGGCAGAAAGTGGCGCGCGGTTTCCAGCAATACGAAAGTCTCGCTCTTCCTGAGCTTTTTCAACAGCTCCTCGGCTTTCCGGTTCGCTGAGGGACCGGGTTTTGCGCTCGAGGAAGTGCAGCCCGAAGAGACATGTCCGCTCGGGCTGGTCGCCGATCCCTTGGTGTGGATCTCACGGCACCTTTGTTCACGAGTGAAGCATTTTGAAACCACCGCAATCGCTCTCACTAAGACGAAAAGGCAGTGGGCGATTGAGACGGAAGAGCGCGAAATCGCCTCGGAGAATGTGATCCTCGCGGTCGGAGCTACGTCGAAAAAACTCCCCTTCCCACACTTAGACGAGATTCCCCTCGAGGTCGTCCTCGACCCTGAACGGCTCGCCGAGCTGCAATTAGCAGAGTCGACTGTCGCAGTCTTCGGTTCTTCCCATTCCGCAATGATCGCGTTGCCTAATCTGCTGGCCCGGCCCGTGCAGAAAGTGGTCAATTTCTACCGGAGTCCGCTCAGCTACGCGATCTATCTGCAGGATTGGATCTTGTTTGACGACACCGGTCTGAAGGGCCACGCGGCGCTGTGGGCTCGGGAAAATATCGAGGGCGTATATCCAGAGCGGCTGGAGAGGTGCTGGGTCGATGGGCCGGACTTTCAACAGCGGTTGCAGGCCTGTGACCGCGTCGTTTACACCGTGGGCTTCGAACGCAGAAGACTTCCCGAGACCAGACAGTGGGGGCCGTTGGACTACAACGTGACCAACGGAATCATCGCCCCGGGGCTCTTCGGGCTGGGCATCGCGTTTCCGCAATACGCCACGGACCCGCTGGGATACGGCCAATACCGGGTGGGGCTGCAGAAGTTCATGGAATACCTCGACTCCGTCCTGCCACTGTGGCTGCTTTATGGCCCGTGAAATCCCCTGGGGTCTGAGCCGCCGCTCGAGACCGGTCGCTGCGAACGGT
>PMKA01000530.1 GCA_003157575.1 Opitutia bacterium | reverse complement strand
GCCATCTTCATCAGGATGCCCCGCTCGGCCCGGTTCTCCGCCAGATCGAGGTAGGCGGAAACGATGCGGTTCAATTCCTTCACATGCGCCTCGCTCAGGTAATTCTTCGCCACCGTGATATCCGATTTCAAAATCTTCCCGCCCGGCGCGTGCTTCCACGTCGTCAAGCCCATGTAAATCTTTGTCGCATCGGCGGAGGCGTAAATCAATTCCGCCGCCGTCTGGCCGGTGATCGCCCAGTGCAGCTTATTCTGCACCGTGGCGAAGAACTCCTTCGTCAGCGGTGCAGCCGCGCTGTAATCCACCGACAGCGCGTAAATGTCCGTGATCTTCTGATAAAACCTTCGCTCGCTGGCCCGGATTTCCCGAATGCGTTCCAGCAACTCTTCGAAATAATCTTTGCCAAAGACCTGCTTGCCCCGCTTCAACCGTTCGTCGTCCAGCACGAAACCCTTGATGATGAATTCCCGCAGCGTCTTGGTGGCCCAGATGCGGAATTGCGTGGCCTGGTAGCTGTTAACCCGGTAACCGACCGCGATGATGGCGTCGAGGTTGTAGAAGCGGGTCTGGTAGTTTTTGCCGTCGGCGGCAGCTGTTTCCAAAATGGAAATAACTGAAGCCTCCGCCAGTTCCCCCGAATCGAAGATGTTCTTAGGTGTTTGTTGATGGCCGGCACCTTGACTCCAAACAGCTCCGCCAGCGCCTTCTGCGTCAGCCAGACTGTCTCGTCCTTGAGGAAAACATCCACTTTCACCGCCCCGTTCGGAGCAATGTAGAGGAGAAACTGGTCTTGGCTGTTCACGGTCTGATCTCCTTTCGGATTGAACCTGTTGATGGCATCACTCGCTGTTTTGCCAACCCTGGGTCAACGTTGTCCAGCGGGCAAATTCCTCCTTTTGGTGCTAGACCCCCGCAGTTGCGGCGTCCGCTCCTCGTGGCCGCGAGCGTGAGCCCCCCGACTCGGGGCCCTGAGCTTGTCGAACGGGCGAGCGGATTTCGCAACAGCTGCGGAATCTCGATTGATCCGTTCGATCAGCGCAGCTGCCGGCTCGTCCGCCGGGTCCTGGCGAACGAGCTTGCCGCGAAAGGCGAGCGCCAAAAGGGACGGCGTGAGCGCGTCCACCTGCTTCTGCGCCGACGCCAACCGCGGCTCAATCCGGTCCGCCAGCGGGAACAGGCTCTCCACCCGCCACACAAGGCTCTGTTTCACGCGACGGACTCCACAAACTGAGCAGGCGTAATCTCGTGCTCATTTCGGCTTGATCACGAAGGCCGGATGACGGCCTTGCAGCGCGGTGTCGAAGGTCGCGAGCGCCATGCAGCCGTCCGCCCGTGCGCGGGCGACGACCAGCTCGTCGGCGAAATCGCCGCCGGCCTCCATCGTCCTGAGCGCTGCCATGACTTGATCCTGGTCCGCGAATCCGACATCGGGTTTGGCGGCGAGACGCCGGATGGCTGCGGCGATCTGCAAGCGCTCCCAGCGAAAAGTCGTGCGCAGGGTCCAGACAGCCTCGGCCAGGACAAGGTCGGGCACAAGGAACGTCTCTTCCGGGTGGGCGTCGAAGAAGCGTCCGATCGCGGCGAGTTGCGGCGGATCATCGTGCGTCAGCAGGCGGACGATGACGTTTGTGTCGAGGGCGATCATTTCTTTGCCGCCGCGCGGGCCTCCTTCCGCCTGGCCTCGTGCCATTGCCGCCGGATGCGGGCATCGTCCTCGGCCAGGTGCCGGCCGATGGCCTCATCGATTTCCACCTGGGTCGGCGGCTGTTTCGGCGGCGGAGCCGGCGGCGGTTCGTGCACCATGTCCGCCAGGCGGCCGGTGCGGGCACGGAGAATCACGTAGTCAGCCTGAATCTCGTAGAGAAACTGGTCCGCCGGCTTCATGCCGAGTGCGGTGGTCACCGCCTTGGGCACCGTTGTCTGGTTCTTGCTGGTCAGCTTGGAGGTTGCCGTCATGGCAAGGGAAAACGCAGTTTTCCTTGCTCCAGTCAAATCACAAGGGAATGGAGCATAATCATTGCTCAAAGCCTTCCTCCTTGTCGAGCAACGCAACGATCTCCTTGAGACTGGCGTCCGTAAAGCAGACATCGCATCGCACAAAATAAAAAGGCCCGGCATCGCGCGATGCCGGGCCTGAGACTGTGCAAATGGGTCGGGAAGGACGGACTACACGCCGAGGCTCTTCCGGAGATCGGGGATCTGTCCGGTGGAGCCGAGCTTGTCGTTCCGGCTGGCGATGAACTTGGCGTATTCGTCCATGAAGATCTTCCCCGGCGGGCGGAAGTCGAATTCGGCGGGCTTGTCGCGGAAGAACNNCGGCCGTCGGTGTCGATGTTGATCTTGGTCACGCCGAGCTTTGCGGCCGGGAGGTATTCGTTGATGTCGACGCCCACCGCCGAGCCGAGCTTGCCGCCCGCGGCGTTGATGCGGTCGACTTCTTCCTTGGGCACGCTGGAACTGCCGTGCATGACGATCGGGAAGCCGGGGACGAGCTTCTTGATGCCTTCGAGCACCTCGAAATGGAGGGACTGCCTGCCCTTGAACTTGTAGGCGCCATGGCTGGTGCCGATCGCAGCCGCGAGCGAATCGCAGCCCGTGAGCTTGATGAAGCTAGCGGCCTCCTCCGGCTTGGTGAGGCAGGCGTTGCCGGCCTCGACATGGATGTCCTCCTCGACGCCGCCGAGCATTCCGAGCTCGGCCTCGACGGAGATGCCCTTTGCGTGGGCCGCCTCGACGACGCGCTTGGTGATGGCGACGTTCTTGTCAAAGGGCTCGTGCGAGGCGTCGATCATCAC
>PMKA01000359.1 GCA_003157575.1 Opitutia bacterium | reverse complement strand
CTCAGCAGTGTCCTTGCAAGCGACGCGGAAAGCTTGTAACACGAATATCTGATTCGTAGTACCAACTTCGAATTTCGCGCATCCCTTATTTCGCCACGCGCTTGGCGCTTGTCAGCAGCACCTCGCTGGCACGCTCCAGGACCGGATCGCGGCCGTTAAGGCAGTCCTGAACGCTGGTCTCGACGGTGATGTCGGGGACATTGCCGTTGACTTCGATGGAGCGGTCCTTGGTGTCGCTGAGATAGCCGTTCGAGATTCGCGCCACGAGTCCGCAAGGGAGCACGGCGTAAACAGCAGATCCGGAAAGATTGCCGTGGGTAGTCGTGCCGACGATCGTCACCCGCGGCGCCGCGCGCATTCCACGAGTGAACAGGTCGGCTGCGCTTCCGGTCGCATCGCTCACAAGCAATGCGATAGGCTCTGTGTATTCCCACTTTCTCGGCTCGATGTAATCTTTCCTTCTGCCGAGTTGATTGTGCTTCGTCCCATTCTTGGTGTAACTGTAGCCGACAAACGTGTCCTTGTGCAGAAAGCGTCCGACAATGTCGTCGTGATTGAAACCTCCCCGGTTGTCGCGGATGTCGAGGAGCAGACCGCTGGTGTCACGCAGCGAATCGAGAGCGCGGTCGAATTCCCTGGTGATCTCTTCGCGCCCTTCGAACGAGCGGATGTGAATGTACCCGAGCCCCGAAGGATAACGCCCAAAATCGACGAACTGCTGCTTCGTCAGCATGATCGAGACTTGCGGAGATGGTGCGGGAATGGACCGGCCTCCGCGTTTGAGGGTAAGAGTTTCGGTCTGTCCCTGCGGTGAGCGCAATGTGACGCTTACGGGTTCCGAGGACTTACCTGCGAGCAGCACTTGAGCCGCCTCGCGACGGAACGCTCGTTCCGACGAGCGGGCATGCAGGAATGGCCGCAGAGACTCGATTCTTTCGGGAATTCTCATGCCATCGACGGCCAGTACTTCCCAGCCGGCCCTGTCGCCCGCTACGACGAACGGACGATCCTCGAAGATGTCGATCGGCATGTCACGCACCGTGGACAGAAGGGGCGGACGGTAGTTGTTCAGCCAGGAGTGGGTATCTTTCAGTTCATTCACAAGCTGAAACATGGTGAGATAGAAGTCGTCGTCGCTGTTGATGGAATCGAGCCGGGCGAGGTAGCGCCGCCCGACCTGCTGCCAATCGATGGACTTCAACTGGAAGTCGGCGTAGGAGACGTCGATGATGCTCCAGAGAGCTTCAAAGTTCTCGCGGCGCTCCTTGGCTGAGAGGTTGGCCGCGAGTGCAAGCTCCGGCGGGTCCTTGGCGATATAGGCCGAGCCGCCGCGATTGGGTTGCGCAGGCGGCTTGTGCGCTTCGGTAGCTTTCTGCTCGGCGCGCGCGGTGTCGGAGTCGAGATGGCGGATCCACACGAGCGGCTGTTTGATACCGGATGCCGCCATGTACAAAACGCGAGGGTCTACGCCGTCCACCGCGGCGGCCTTCCGGTACCAGGCGATGGCAGAGTCGCGGTTGTTGGCGCGATCCTCAATGTAGCCCAGATAGATGCAGGCCCAGAACAAGGAATCAGGGTCCTGCGCCGCGTCGGAGGTCTGCACGACGTCGAGCAGCAGTTTCTTCGCCGCATCGGTGTCTTTGTGGTCGCCGGCTAGAAATCGCCGGGCCTCCTGCAACTTGTCAGCCGCATCCGCCGCGTTGACGTCGTGCGCACTGAAGATCAGCAAGACGGCGGAGAACACTATCCCGAAAACTGAATTCCGCATCGTAGAAGCAGTTTAGTACAGAAGAATGGCGTCGGATGGAGGGGGGGCGAAGGGGACAGACGGGCGGCCCCGTCCCAGGCGCGTGCGATTCAATTCGGCCCCCTTAAGCTCCCCATTGATGAGGAATAGCCTTCTATTTGCCCTCGAACGCAAAGCGGCCACCCTTCCAATTTTAGGATGGCCGTTGTTTTCTCACTGTAGTAGCATTCTGGCGAGCTTGAAAACGACGTAAGAGCTCGCGTCAATTCAATGAAAGGTGATACGAAAATGAGCGCTTTCAAGACCATTGCATCCGCAGCGTTTGCGCTGCTGACTTTCTCTCTCTTCGCAGTAACCACCCCGGCACTTGCACAGCATCCGCATTACGGCCATGCACTTTCCAACCTGCGCCAGGCGCGGGCATTGCTGGACCAGGACACCCGTCCAGGCTTCCGTGAAGAAAAGAGCCGCGCCGCCGACGAGATCGATCGCGCCATTCGTGACGTGGCCGATGCGATGCACGAGCAAGGCCGCAGCACACATTTCACGCCTCCGCCGGCGCTGACCGGCGATCCCGACCGCCCCATGCGTTCGGCCATGTCGCTTCTGGATGAGGCCGCCAACGATATGAACGCCGGCGAAGCCGAATCCAGGGACCTTCGCGAACTCCAGGACCGCACCTTGCGACACATCAACGAAGCGCGCCGGGCCCTGGGTCATGCGTTGCATCAAATGGAGCGGCGCTACTAAGGCCACCGTAGGCCAATCAAGGGCTTTCCATACCGATAGCATCTGGATTTGCAGTAGCAGTACCGGGATGGGAAGCCCTTGGTCAGCGTGGAAGTACGATGTGACGTGCATAGCCAGGATCATGCGTAGAGGTTTTGAACAGCGAAGGTCTTTTGTTCCNNACCGTCACCAATCCTGGCCGCTTCGTTGAGGATTGATTGATCCCGGCGCATCGTCGCTGCCCCGGTCTCGTGCCCTCCCGAGGTTCCAGAACGGCAACGCCGGTGGACGCCTAGAACCGAAACAGATAAGATGCTTTGACGAAGAATTGACGCCCATCGTTGAGCAGCGTGCCCGCTCTGGGAAGGGTGGTGTTATTGGGGTCGCAGGATCCGTTTGGCAGCCGGTTGCAAAGGCTTCGGCTCAGGTTTTGCAGATCGTTGTTGTAACCGATGTAAACCGCCGTACCGGGGTGCGGCAGCCAAGTGAACAACGCCTGCGTGGCCACCTGCTTCGTCCGCGGCAGAGACGTGTTGGCCGGGTTGACGAGAGTGGAATCGTATTCGGCAACGACGCGCGCGGAGATGGAACGCGTGAACTGGTAGTTGACCTTG
>PMKA01000037.1 GCA_003157575.1 Opitutia bacterium | reverse complement strand
GTTTGAACTCATCAAGAAGCATCTTTGACTCCGAAGATGTTTCGCCCTTTGTAGATATTCATTGAGCGGTTTCTGCTAGTTGAATCTTACATGGCCTTGGAGATTTGAACAAGCTCATCGGCGGAAGTCGACTATTTTGTCATCGCGAGAGCGGCGCGAAGAGAAGGCGAATGTTTGTAGGCATTCAGGCGACGAAAGCCCTTGCCAGCTTCCTGCATGGACGCTGCCGCCAAGATGACCGGNNCGCCTCGATCGCGGCTTACACTGAGCCCGTGCGGCCGGCCCGCGGCGGCTCGACGAGGTCGATGCGGCGGGACAGGATGGCCAGGATGTCCTTGCCATCCCACAACGGGTTGATGTCCAGCGCCCGGCCGATCGGCACGATACGATCGACGGAGTGGCCTGTGCCGCCGTTCACACACCGCAGCAGCGCGTCCGGGTCGATGCCGAAAAAGGTCAGGGTCTGTTCCTGCGACCGCAGATAGGCGTCGATGCCATCGAGGGAAGGCAGAGTGATCTCGGCGAACTGGCCGAAGCGCAGGTCGCTATCGCGCGGCAGAGGCCGTTCTTCCAGGCACCAGATGTCCGGGGATCGCGGCGTAAGGTGGACCGGGCGGCCGAGCGTCTGTGTGATCGCCATGAGGTCGAGATGTTTGTCGATCCGTGCGGTGGGATCCAGCCGATAATCACGGCGCTTCAGTTCCTCGTCGAGCGCCGTCCAGAAGCTGTCCTTCGCGGAGGCGACGGCGTCGGCCGCACCGAGCCAGAAGACTATGCTCGGCGACGAACAGGCATTCTGGTCGACGAGAAAGGTATCGTTGAAGAAGTCGTAGGCGAGACGACGCTGTGCGTCCTGTGGCAGCGCGACATAGGCGGCAGCATCGATGACCGCCGAGGACCGACGATCGGGAAAATAGACTTCGATACAGCGTGGCCGCTTGGGAAGGCTACGAAAGGCAGCGACGGTGGCGTCACCGCCCCACACAACGAGGCCGTCGGCCTGCGTGACAAGCTCGGTGAGCCGGGCGCTGTCGCGTTCGGTACGGACCAGGACGTTGCCGGAGGCGATCGCGCGGAAGTCGGGCAACCCGGCGATCCGATCGAAGATCTCGACGAAAAGATCGTTCTGCGGGAAGGGTCGGCTCGGCATGCGCACGATGTTGGAATTGCCCGCGAGCAAACCGAAGACCAGCGAAAAGGCGAAGTTGATTGGGATGTTCGACGGCGCGACGTGGACCACCGTTCCCCAGCCGGAGCGTTGCGGCGCATCCCCATAGCGTTGCGCGAGCGTATGCAGATTGGCGCGCCGACAGAAATAGGCAAAGGTCGCCAGATCGGGATACTGCCGCGCCGCGGCGTCCTTCAGCAGCGTCAGCGAAAGTTCTTGCAGAAACGCCACCGTGGATTCGTCGAAGAAGCCGCGACGCGACGAGAAATCAAACGTATCCCGCCAAGCACCGGCGGCCGGCTCGTCAATGGGAATGATAGGCATCGCTGCATCCCCGGACCTCGGCCATTTTCAACCGACCTGCGATCTTGACGATGGTCCCCTTCCGACCGCAGGCGCAGCTCGCCCCGTCGACGGTGTGACCGACGTCCTCCGTCAACAGCGAATGGCCCGGATAGCTCTTCTGGATGACGGAAAAGACCTGGATCAGTCCCTGGGCGCCGTGGGGCAGAACCGCGAACGTCGCCGGGTCGCGGACGATCGCGTCCGAGCCGGGGGCGGCGTGGAGGTTGCCGTGCTCGCATTCCATGAAGATCGTGCCGGTCTGCTCGACCATGCCGTAATAGTTCCGCACGTCGCTGCAGCCGGTCCATTCCAGGACTTCCGCCTTGAAGCGCTCGTTCGTGATGTTCTGGTCGGCGAGCTTCTTCCAGCCGCCGCCGTGCAGCAGGAAGGCGTCGGACAGATCGAGCCGGACGTTCATCCGCTTCAACTGGGCGACGAAGTTCTGCCAGACGACGAAGGTGAAGCCGAACATGAAGGTGCGTCGGCCGCGGTTGGCTGCCACGAAGGCCTGCACCCGATCGACGTCGACGGCGAAGCGGTCGTCGAGCGCGAAGTCCCGCCCCCTCGAAAACAGGCTGAAACCGTTGATTGCGGCCGTTCTAGCCGAGAACTGCCGCCGATCGGTCACGGTGCTCTGCGCATCGATCACCAGCATGGGGAAACGACTCCGGGAGAAGGCGTCGGAAAATACCTCGATCAGCTTCTGCGACTGGAGCTTCGAGGTCTCCTTATCGAGATGGATCCGGGATACCGCTCCGGTGGTGCCGGAGGAGGTCATAGTCTTGAAGACGTCGGCGTCGGCGATACTCTTGAGGTCGAAGGTCTTGAAGGCACGCACGGGGAGATAGGGCACCTCGGCCAGAGACGTCGCTTCGCGATCACCGAAGAGCGTGGCAACATAGTCGCCGTAGAGGCGGCAGGCGGTCCTGTGGTGCGCCGTCAGCTGGTTGAGGTCATGCAGGATATCCACGCTCCCGCCGTCGCTCGCCGTATCGATCATGTCGTGCCGACCCCGCCCCTGTCCTGCGACTCGCTCGCCCGGTCCCATTGTGAGCCGGACATTGGCATGGCGCCGCGCGCCCAACGCCTCTCGCCCGGCGGTGCTGCCCCGCAGACCAGTCAAGACGCAACCCACGGGAAAGACTGCTATTTACGCCGCTCCGGCAGCGCCCGGAGATCCACAGATACACCATTCGGGGTCCGATGAGCAAGCCGCGCCGCCGGCGCAGGTCGCTCATTGGCAGAGGCGCGATTGGCGGCATCCGTTTGGACGTGCCTACCTCTCTCGGTAGGCGGCGCCCTCACCGCACCTAGAGCATCTTCCCTGAAACGCGAGTCGGAAGGGATTGGACATGCCGCCACCGTCAAATTCCCCATAGCTCTGCCCGCCATACAGCGGGTTAGTTCAATCCGACTTCAATGAGGTCGCGCAGCCTGCCAGAAAGCACCATCCGCGTCGCGCGACCTCACAGAACCCCCCCAGATTCTACGGGTTTAGGCCGGGAGATTCGGATGGGCAGACCCTACAGCATGGATTTGTGCGAACAGGTGATAGCCGCGGTCGAAGGCGGAATGTCGACGCGCCAAGCGGCGGCGCGGTTCTCGATCGGGATAGCGACGGCGGGCGCCTGGGCGCGGCTGAAACGCTCGACGGGCACGGTCAGCCCGGCCAATCCGAAGGGCTCGGTTCTGGATGCGCATGCGGGATTCATCTTCGCCCTGATCGACAAAGCGCCCGACATCACGCTGGAGGAGATCGCCAAACGCCTTGCGGAGGAACGTGCCGTGACGGTGGTGTCCACGGCGGTGTGGAAGTTCCTCGCCCGTCACGACATGACGCACAAAAAAAACCGCTCATGCAAGCGAACAGGAGCGTGCCGATGTAAAGGCAGCGCGCCAAGCATGGTTCGAGGCCCAGCCCGACCTCGATCCCGAGCGGCTGATCTTCATCGACGAAAGCGGCCTGTCGACCAAGATGGCGCGTCTGCGCGGTTGGGCACCGCGGGGAACGCGCTGTCGGGCCTCGGTCCGCATGGCCATTGGAAAACGACGACTTCCGTCGGAGGCCTCACATTATCGGGGATTTGCGCACCCATGTTGCTCGACGGCCCCATGGACGGCGAAGCCTTCCGGGCTTGGTGTGAACAGATGCTGGCTGCACCCCTGCGCCCGGGCGACACCGTCATCATGGACAATCTGCCAGCCCACAAGGTCACCGGCATCCGCGAGGCAATCGAAGCGGCCGGAGCAATATTGCTCTATCTGCCGCCCTATAGCCCTGACTTCAACCCGATCGAGAACGGCTTCTCCAAGCTCAAGGCTCATATCCGTAAGGCTGCCGCTCGTACCGTCGAGACGCTCGAAGCCGCCGTCGCCGGCGCCCTCATGACTTTCCAGCCTCACGAATGCGCTGCCTTCTTCGCCCACACCCCGGATACGACTTAGATTAACGGGAGCCTGCTCTAGTGGACAGAATCTAACACTTGATGCCCGCGTTTGACGGCAGCGATGATTTTGTCGGGGTCTGCGGTCCAGACGAAGGGTTTGGGGTGAGCATTGGTTTCGGCGACGAAGCGGTTGATGGCCGCCTGCAGATCGACGACGGACCGGAAGACGCCACGTTTCAGCCGCCGGTTGGACAGCTTGGCGAAGTAGCCCTCGACAGCGTTCAGCCAAGAGCACGAGGTCGGCGTGAAGTGGAAGACGAAGCGCTCATGCCTTCGCAGCCAAGCCAGAACCGCAGGATGTTTGTGGGCCGCGTAATTATCGAGAATGACGTGGACGACCTTGCCAACCGGAAACTCAGCCTCGATGGCGTTGAGGAAACGGATGAACTCCTGATGGCGGTGACGCTGCATATTGCGACCGATGACGGTGCCGTCGAGCACATTGAGGGCTG
>PMKA01000468.1 GCA_003157575.1 Opitutia bacterium | reverse complement strand
CAGCATCTCGATCGCCACCGGCGGGCTCTTCTGATAGAGCGCGCAGAGTTTCTCGAAGATGATGCGGTTGGGGGGAAAGAAGAAGGCATCGGGCGCCAGCCTGGCTTCGAGACACCGCGCAATTGTGTCGCCGCCGTCGAGCAGACAGCAGGACAACAGGTACTCCTCCGCCTCCAGACTGTGCGGAGGGGTGCGGCCGACAAATGCCCCCGCGACCGGCCCGGCGTCGACGGATTGGGGGCGGGACGGCGCGACAAGACTGGGGGTTTCAGCCATGCGAAAGGAGGGGGAGAGTCAGATGTCCGGTGCGCCCGCCGCGATCAAATGTCATGTACGCCTTGGTCGGAGTCGCCGGCTCGTGCCGGCCCGCACAGGTCCAACCCAAACAGACGGGCCGCGCCCCGCGACGCGGCCGTGGATTGGAAGGCGTTCCATCTAGCTGGCCGGCTGGACGATCGGGTTTTCCGAGACGACGTCGAAGTTCAGGTCGACCGAAACGTCGGCATGCAGCTTGATCTTCACCGTGTGCTGGCCAAGCGCCTTCACAGGCGTGTGCAGGAGGATTCTCCGCTTTTCGACGTCGATGCCGGCCTGCGCGAGCTTCTCATGGATGTCGGTCGCCGTCACGGCGCCAAACATTTTGCCGCCCTCGCCGGTCTTCACCGCAAACGCGATGCGCGTCTTCTCCAGCCTGGCCGCCATCGCCTGCGCCCCCGACAACTCCTGGATCTCGCGCTCGGCGCGCCTTTTCTTGAGCGCTTCGATCTGCTTGCGATTGGAGCTTGTCAGCGGCACCGCAATGGCGCGCGGAAGAAGGAAATTGCGCGCGTAGCCGGCGCGGACTTTGACCTGGTCGCCTTCGGCGCCGAGGTTCTCGACAGGTTTAACCAACAATACTTCGTGATGAGCCATGACTGAAATCGGGTTTGGCGTGCGTGAATGGTGGAGGATAAGCGCTGGGTCGGGCAAGGATCAGAATGGAACGTCGTCTTCCACCTTCTGCGGCCCTGGGGCGGCCGGCCGGGGCGCCGGGCGCGCCGGAGGCGAAAGCGGTTCAGCCGGCGGCTCCTCAGCAGCAGCTGCAGGAGCGGCAGCAGGCGCCTCTCCGCCCGCCTGGCCCGCGGATGCCGCCCCGCTCCCGCGGGAAAGAAACTGGACGTTCTCCAGCACGACCTTGAGCTTGTTGCGTTTCTGGCCGCTTTGTTTGTCCTCCCACGAGTCAAATTTCAGCCGGCCCTCGATGAACGCGGGGCTCCCCTTCTGCAGATACTTCGAAACCAGCTCCCCCTGCTTGCCCCAGGCCTCGACATCGATGAACGCCGTCTCATCGCGGGTGGCGCCGGACTCGTCCTTGTACTGACGGTTCACCGCCAGGCCGAACTGGCAGATGGCCGTCCCTTTCGGCGTGACCCGCAATTCGGGGTCCCGCGTGAGATTGCCAATGAGAAGGACTTTGTTGAGAGAGGCCATGGAGGGAGGCGCCGGAGGCGGTCACACCGCCTGAACCAGTGTGCGGTAGACGCTCGAGTTGAGGCGGAGGCGCTCGTGAAGATGGCGCGTGCTGTCCGCTGGCGCCAGAAAATCGATCTGCACGTAAACGGCGTCGGGAAACTTGCTGTCCGTCACCCGCGCAAAGTCCTTCTTGCCCAGGTTCTCCACGCCTGTCACTTCGCCCTGCACGGCGGCAATCTCCTTTTTCACACCTTCGACGATCTGGTCGATGGTTTCTTCCTTGCCCCGATTATCGAGGATGAAGGTCGCGTGGTATTTGCGTTTGGTCTGCGTCATTTTGGTCGGTCCGGCGGTTGAGCTGGTTCATGGCCTTGTCTGGCCCCTGCCCGATTAGCAGGTCGAGGCCGTCGACATAGGCGTTGAGATGTTGATTGAAATTGGTCTGTTCTTCAGGAGTGAATCTTCCCAGTACGAAATCCTTGAGGTCCATTTCCGGCGGATGCTTCGGCCCGATGCCGATTCGGTAGCGGGCGAAGCCGTCGCCGAGGCGGTCGAGGAGGCTGGCGACGCCGTTGTGGCCGCCGGCGCTTCCGCGCACCGTGAGCTTGATCCGGCCCAGCTCGATCGTGAGATCGTCATAAACCACGATGACGCCGGCCGGCTGGAGCTTGTAGAAATCGGCGAGGGCGCGCACTGCACGTCCGCTTTCATTCATAAAAGTCTGCGGCTTGGCCAGCACGCAGGTCCGGCCGTCAGCCCGGTCCCATCGCCCGGTCCTTGCCTCGAAGCGCGTTTGCGTCTTCCAGGAAAGATCGTGCCGGGATGCCAGGGCGTCAACGACCGCAAAACCCGCGTTATGGCGCGATTTCGCATAGTCGCGCCCCGGATTTCCGAGTCCGACAACAAGCACAATGGACATGTCTCAAAGAACAACGCGCCCGGCCCGGCGGCGTCAAGCAACCGGACCGGCGGGAAACGATCACTTCTTGCCGTGCGCGGCCTTCTTGTCGGCCGCGGCCGGCTTGCCGCCCGCGGCGGGAGCCGCAGCAGCGCCGGGTTTCGCACCCGCAGCGCCTGCCTTTGCCCCGGCGCCTGCAGCACCCGGCTTTGCCCCGGCAGCAGCAGCGCCTGGCTTGGCTCCGGCAGCAGCCGGCGCACCGGGCTTGCCCCCTGCAACGGGAGCCGCACCGGCGGCGGGCGCGGCGCCGGGGACGGCGGCGGCGCCTTCGGCAGCCGCACCTTCGACCGGGGCGCCCTCGACGGGAGCCGCAGTCTCCACAACCGCCTCGACGATTTCCTCGACAGGCTGCACGCAGGAAATCACAGGCTGGTTCTTGTCGCCCAGAAAAACGACGCCGGGAACGGTCTTCAGCTCCCGGATGTGAATCGTCTGGCCGACATGCAATTCGGAGACGTCGACGTCAATGAATGCCGGCAGATCCTTCGGCAGACAGCGGATGCGCAGGGAGTGCGAGCTCGCCTCGAGCACGCCCGCCTCATTCTTGACTCCGGTCGACTCGCCGGACGAGTGAACGGGCACGTTGATCTCCATCTTCTCGTCCGCCTTCACCTCGTGGAGATCGACATGAAGATAGCGGTCGGTCATCGGGTCGCGCTGCACCTCCTGAAGGATCGAGAGCGCCTGCTCCTTCGTCCCCTTGAGCTCGATCAGCGCGGCGTTGTCGCCGATCGCCTTGACCAGGCGCACAAATTCCGGGCTCTCAAGCGAGAACATCACCGGCGCCGTGTGCTTGCCGTAGAGGATCGCCGGAATGCGGTCCTGTTTGCGAAGCCGGCGCGAAGCGCTGCGGCCGGTGCCCTCGCGCGGGGTGACGTTGAGTATAAACTGTTGTTTCATGGTTTCGTTCCTCCTGTCACTCCGGAAATGGAGGCAGGCGTAGTGGAAAAGGGTGCGAAGGTATAGGTCCCGTTCCGTCGAATGCAATCAAAACTTTCCCCCGTCACCGATCAGGGCGCATCCCGGCGCCACCCAACGCTCGTCACGAGCTGCTCAAACGGCGCAACAGCTCGATATACTCCCACATCGGCCCGCGTATGCCGCGCCGGCGCAGCTTCTCCATTGCCTTCACAAAAATCGGCGGCGGATCGCCCACCGCCCAGTTTGGCGCAATCCGCTGCTCCTCCTGCAGCCGGGCAAAGATACCCTCCACTGTAAAGGGCGGCTCGAGAAAGAAGCGCGGTTCAAGGAGGTAGTCGCCCGGCGCTTCCCCCCGCCCCTCCGGCGCGAGCCGCCGCCACAGCGGGGTCCCCGGATAAATCCGCATGCCGATCGTCCCAAAAAAGAATGCGCCGGGGAGCTGGCGCGTCCGGGCCAGCGTTTCCTCCATCGTCGACGAGGTTTCGCCCGGACCGCCAAAGACGATAAAGTGGCTGTAATTGAGCCCCAATGCGTGCGCCTCGTGGCTCGCCCGCATGATCTCCTCGTGTGTGAAGCTCTTGCCATAACACCGGAGCACCGTGTCGGAGAGACTATCCGAGCCGAACTCCACATGCCTCAGCCCGGCCTGCTTCATCAACGCCAGCAACTCCCTCGTAATCCCGCGCGGCCGAAGGAAGCACTCCCAGCGGATGTCGATTTTCGCCCGGATCAGGGCCTCGCAAACATCGACGACATGGTCCGTCTGAAGGTTGAATACAGAATCGACGATGAACACATAGCGCACGCCCAGCCCGGCAAGACGCCCCATCTCCGCCGCCACTTCGTCGCCGCCGCGAAAGCGGCTGCATCCTCCTTCGATAACCGGGTAGGTGCAGTAACAACAATCCAACGGACATCCCCGTTGGGTCTGGACGCCGGGCAGGGCTCCCCGCGCAACGTAGGATGCCATGATCTCGGGATCGTGCGCCGGAATCGTCCGGCCGAAATTCGTGCTCGGAGGCCTGGGGACTTCCCGCACCACGCCCCCGGGCCCGCGGAAGACAAGCCCGGGAAGATCGGCCGGCGGGCGCCCGGCGCGCAAGGCATCGAGCAGCGCCACCATGACGCATTCGCCTTCGCCGCAAATACCGTAATCCGCTCCTGAAAGCAGCAGCAGTTCGCGCGGAAACACCGAAAAGGCGCTTCCTCCCAGAATCAGGGGCGCGGCCGTCCGCGTCCGCAACCGTGCGCAACAATCCGTGAGCTCCCGCACGAACGAGCGGGGGTTGTGACACTGCACGTTGTCGATATTGCGCAGGGAGAGGCCGACGAAATCGGGCCGCCAGTCCCGCACCCAGTCCTCAGGCGGAGTCGTTGCGGCGCCGGCATCCCAAATCCGCGTCGCGTACCCGGCCGCGCGCAACGCGCCATCGATGTAGGCCAGGCCGATCGGATAAACCGGGTACGGCTGGTCGTAGCGGTTCAGATTGACGAGCAGGACCTTCGTCGGACCCGGAGTCGGATGAGGAACGAGCATAACGCACCGCGTATCATGAAATGGTTTCCCGGCGCGACAAGCCGGATCCTCGGCCGGTTTACGGGCTGGCAGCCAGCCCTCCGGCCGGCACAAAAAGAATTGGATGCCGGCAAGCGCCGGCTGCGTTGGAATCAGCCGCCGCGGGCGTCAATCACTTCGGGCCCCGGCGCGGGCTCTTTATGCTCCTGTCCCTCCCGCCCAAAAGGCGCCAGTTCCACCGCCGCAAGCGCCGTCAGCACGATCAATGCAACCGTGGATCCCAGGGCGGAGACCACGGGAATCCGGCTCAGGGCCAGGACCCCGAACGAGACCGCCGTGCACAACGCCGACAGGCGGATCGACGGCGGCTGCGCCTCCCCCCGCGCCGCGTTCTCGGCGGAAAAGATCGCATAATTGTGGCTCAGGCAGACGCCAAGAAACGCCCCGAGCAGATGGAACAGATTCATCGTCTGTCCTGAGAATCCAAATACACCAAACGCGAAGAGACAGGAGCCCGACGGCAGCGCAAAGATCCGGAGCCCCCTGCGCGGACGGTAAAGCACAAAGACGCTCAGCCCCACCAGCCCGAGTCCCATGGCGCTCAGACGCAGCGCCGAGACCCGATAACGTCCGAAGAGACGGTTGAGCGTCTGCAACTGCGCGGCCTCAACCGTCGCCATTTCCGCCGGCGGACTCGCGCCCGGCGGATGGTCGGCCACGGTCGCAAACCAGGTCTCCCCCGGCTCCGCCGACATCAGCAGCGCCAGGGGCCCGCGCAATTCACGCATCAATCCTCGCGCCAGGTCCGCATAGGCGGGGCGGGAGGGCCGTTGCCGCCATTCGCGCCACGCGGAGTAAAAGGGCTGAAACTCCTCGGCGGCAAAGCCGTGCCGGACCAGGGCCGCCTGCAGCTGGGACTCGAATTCCGCCATCGCCTCGACCCGTTCCGGCAACGCACTCCATTCCTCCGCTGTCGGCAGGAGCATCCCCATCGATGCGGAAGCGGAACCGGGGAATGTCTCGGAATGCCAGGCCAGAAAACGCTCCAGCGCCGCCCGGGCTGCAGCCCCGGTCTCGCCCCGGGTCAGGTAGATCGTCCGGGCGGGATTTTCCCCCAGGAGCGCCCGCACCTCGGCATCCTCCGCGCGAAGAGCCGGGGCCGGTATCTCCAGCTCCCGGATGTCGTCATGCCAGTGCAGCAGCCAGGGCCCCGTCAACGCCACCAGCGCGCCACACGCAAGCAGCCACCGCAGCCGCCCGGGCACGGACGCACCCGCACTCCGGAACCGTATGAACGCCCGCGTCTCCAGAAAAGGCTCGTCAACCTGCGCGAACCAGAGCAGGGCGCCCGCCAGCGCACACAACAACCCGGCGCTGACGAAAACGCCGAGCTGCCGGATCAGCGGCAGCTCGGAGAACAGCAGAATCGAGAACCCGATCACCGTGGTCAGCGCGCTCGCCAGCAGGGGCTTCAACAACCGGCCCACCTTTTCCCCGTACGGCTCGCCGGACCGCAGCGGAGGCTGCAGGTAGAGATAAAAGCCATAGTCCACCGCGACACCGCCAAGCAGCGAGCCGACCACGAACACGAGCACGTGGATCCGGTCGAACACCATCGTCGTGGCAACCCACGCGCCGAGGTTCGCACAGAGGATCACCGGCGCGAGATGCAGGGCCTTGAAAACAGGGCGCACACTCACGGCCGCCACCGCCAGCACGGCCAAAAGGGAGATCGTGTTGAGTGTCGACATCTCATGCTCGATGCGACGGCGGCTCTCCGCCGCAAACCGGCTGACCGCCGTCCAGCGAAGATCGGTGCCCGGAACCGCGGACCGTGCAGCCGCCCAGGCCCCCTCCACGGCCGCAGCCACCGGCCCCTGCCCTTCTTCCCGCAAAGGCGCCGCCGCCGCCCGCCCCCAGATCAGCACCGCGTCTCCCCCGCCGCCGGAACGAACGCCCGGATCGACAACCCCCTGCACTTTTTCCACGAAATCCGGCACGAGCAACAGGGGGTCGGCCGGCACGAGGGACTGGAACGCCAGCGCCTCGGGCCGGGAAAGGAACCTTTCCAGCCTGCCCGCCGTCCGCTCCGCCAGCCACTGTCCCCACGGCGCGGTTTCACCGGCCGCCCGATAAGCGCGGGCGTTCGCCGCGAGCCAGCCGGGCAACAGCAGGTCGAACCGCTGGCGAAACACATAGCCGCCCAGCGCATCCCGCGCAGCAGTGTCCCCCATCGGCATCACCTCCGCAAACGCCGGCGAACGACGCAATGCCCTCATGAACGCCCCGGCCGCAAGCGCCCGCCTCTCCCCAAATCCCGCGGCGGACTCACCGGAAACGGCGGGCACCGTCAATGCAAACAACGCCACCCGCGCCTGCCTTTCGCCCGACAGCGTGCGCACCAACGCCAGTTCCGGCGAACGCTCGTCCGCCGGGATGAGGTCGAGAAGATCGGTCGATATCTTGCTCGCGTAGTCAATCCGCGCCAGCCAGCCCAGCCCGAGCATCACACCAAGCCCCAGGACGAGCCGGGCATACAGCTTCTGGCGCGACAGGTTCATCCGGGCCGGCTGCTTCAGCGGAAGAACCGCCGCTCCTCCTCAGGAGTAAAACCCACGCCGGTCCGCGTCTCCCCGATCTGGATCTCCACCCGCTCCTTCTTCGAATGGCGGAATTCAAGCTGGCACACGTTCGTGTCTTCGCCCGAGACGACAACCGTGCCAAGCGTGCGGGCCACCGCGGGATCGCGGGACACAAAGTCCAGACGCCACGCCCCGCCGCTGCGCACGCCATGCACTTCGAACCGCTGCTCCAGCTCGCGCAGATCGAAGCGCATGATCGGCAGCAGCGCCATCGTGAACAGCGACGGGATCAGGCCGAGCGCGTCCAGCCATTTGTATGCGGAACCGTACTGCCCGACGACTTTGTTTCCGGCCAGCGGTTCGAGCAGCGTCACGTCGATCTTGTAGAACATGCCCGCCAGCAGGTTATTCAGCATGAGCGGCCAACTGACGAAGACCATCTCGCGGATCAGGGCACGATCCAGGCGAACCGATAGAGGCCGGTCATGACCGGCCTC
>PMKA01000526.1:2798-15681 GCA_003157575.1 Opitutia bacterium | reverse complement strand
GGCCTCAACCAGATGTACAGCCAGGCCTATGGCACGATACCGGTCGCGAGCCGGGTGGGCGGCATCGTCGACACGGTCGTGGACATCGACGAGAATCCCGCGGAAGGCACCGGAATCCTGTTCGCGCCGGAGGCGGGGGAATTTGTGCAGGCGTTGCGCAGGGCGCTTGAACTCTTCGGCCGGCCGGAACGCATGTGCGAGACAATGAAGCGCGGGATGAGCCGCGACTTCAGCTGGGAGAAGGCGGCCACGGCCTACGAAAAGCTCTACGAGAACACGATTTAGAAGGCTGTCGGTTCCGGGTCGCCACAGGCGCGTGAGGGGCGTTCCATCGGCCCCATGAAGATCGCAATGACCGGATCCTCTGGATTCGTCGGTCGCGCGCTCGTGCGGCGGCTGGAGGCGGAGGGCAACCATGTGATCCGCCTGGTGCGGCGGCGCCCCGAACGACCGGAAGAGGTCGAATGGCACCTGCCTCCGATGGACAGTGAACTTTGTCGGCGGCTCGAAGGCGTGGATGGGGTCGTGAATCTCGCCGGAACGAATCTCGCGGGAGGCCGCTGGACCGCGGTGCGAAAGGACGAAATCCGGCGCAGCCGCATCGAGGGGACCCGCGCGTTGGTGGCCGTCATGAAGCGCCTTGGCAGCCCGCAGCCCGCATTCGTGAGCGCCTCGGCGGTTGGCTATTATGGCGACCGCGCGGATGAGGAACTCACGGAAGAGAGCGGTCCGGGCGGGGGATTTCTCGCGGAGGTCTGCCAGGCGTGGGAACAGGAGGCTGAAGCTGCCGCGAGCGCGGGGATACGCTGTGTGCTGCTGCGGCTCGGAATGGTGTTGGGGAAGGGCGGCGGAGCGCTCGCCCGTCTCGTGCCGGTTTATCGAGCGGGATTCGGCGGTCCGCTGGGCCGCGGGCGGCAGTGGGTCAGCTGGGTCACCCTCGACGATGCGGCGGGCATTGCGGTACATGCGTTGCGTGAGCCCGGGCTCGCCGGGCCGGTGAACGCGGTGGCGCCCTCGCCGGTGCGGAACGAGGAATTCTCCGGGATGCTGGCCCGCGCGCTGGACCGCCGGACGTTTTTTTCGACGCCGGCGTTTGTGCTTCGGGCTGCGTTCGGGGAGATGGCGGACGAGATGTTGCTCGCAAGTGCGCGCGTGCATCCGCAACGGCTGCTTGAAACGGGATTTCGCTTCATGCATCCGGAACTTGGCGCGGCATTGCGCGACGCGCTTGCGACGGGAGGAGGGAGCGCGCGGGGCTGATCCGCGCCGGGCGGGGTATGCCAATTGGCGCCGTGTGCACCGGGCGGGCGAAACGGGCGGCGGCGAAAATCCGGGCTTCCCTAGGGGGAGGACGCTGGTATGGTTTCGCGTCATTGATGCAGAGAACGCTGATTATCTTCAAACCCGACTGCATGGACCAGCGGCACGTCGGAAATGTCATCGACCGCTTTGAGCAGGCGGGCTTCACCATCATTGGCTGCAAGCTGACGCGGCTCGCCCCGGCGCTCTTGCGCGAGCACTACGCGCACGTCGCGGACCGCCCCTTTTATCCGCGACTGGAGTCGTTCATGGGCTCGAGGCCGGTGCTCGTCATGGGGCTGGAGGGTGACGATGTGGTGCAGCGCGTGCGGGATCTTCTCGGGCCGACGGATTCGAAGAAGGCCGCCAAAGGAACCATCCGCGGCGACTTTGGAACAGACACGACGGTGAACATGCTCCACGCCTCGGACAGCGAGGCGAACGGCCGGATCGAGCTGGCCCGGTTCTTCAAGCCGGACGAGCTGTTCCCTGTCTAAAAACCTGTTGGACTTCGGGCCCTCCATGCTGCCAGGGGATGAGCGCACGACGGGTCCGATGAAACTTCCCCGGCGGTGGAGCGTCTGATCGATTGCTCATTCGAGTGAAATTCCTTCGCCTTCTTGTAAACTGCCTGGTGCTTGCGCTTGCGCTGGCCGCCGTGCTTGTCGCCGTGGCGCTTGCGCCCGTCGTGCAAACCTGGGTCGCGCGGGCCCTGCTGGAAAGGCAGCCCGGCGTCCAGGCATCCCTGGGGCTGCTTTCGGCGCACTTTGGAAAGGCACGGGTTGCCGAGCTGCAACTGAAGGGCGAAGGGGTGATTCTCACGTTGCCGTCCCTGCAGGCCGAGCTTCCGCTGATGACGGCGTTGAGGGACCGGAAGCTTCTTTTCAGGCGGCTTGTGGCAAAAGGCTGGACCCTCGATTTGCGCCAGGCCTCCGGTGCGAAAGACGTCGGTGAAAAGACCGCTCCCGTCCCCGCGCCCGAGGCGGGAAAGGAGGCGCCGGCGCAGCCGGAGCCCGCACAGGTGCAGGAGGCAGTGCGCGTTTTTCGCGGGACCTTGAGCCGGCTTGCGCTGCCTTGCGATGTGTCCCTTGACGGGGCCGAGCTCGAGGGCGATGTCGTGCTCCCGGGGCCGGTTGGAACGGCACCGGTGCGTCTGCATGTGATCGTCAAGGGAGGCGGGATGGCCGCGGGCCGGGAGGGCGCGTTTACATTCGACGCATCGGGCGATCTTCTGGATGCGGCGCTTTCGGAGATTGTGGTTGCCGGCCATGGAGATCTCGCCGTCGCCATGAAGTCGCCGCGGACCTTCGGGCGCGTCGGCCTAAAGGCGGACATCACTGTCACGGGAGGACCGTTCCCGAACGGGGTCGATTTTTTTGCGGACGCCGCTGCCGCCGTTGGCGAGGGCGAGGAGACATTTTCCCTCGACCTGAGCCGCGGCGGCCAGCATCTGGCGGCGATCGTCGCGCGTTGCCCCGAGGGACAGGAGCGTTTTGCCGGGACCTGGAAGATCGACGTGCAGGACCCCGATGTGGCGTTGTTCGCGCCGGACCGTGCGCTGCCCCATTTCAGGGCGGCGGGGGAGGGCCGCTTCGATGCCGACATCGCCCTGACCCGCCTCCATGCGGCGGGGCGCATCAATGCAACGACGGACAACCCGGCCGTCATCGCCTCCGTGCTCGAGCGCCTCGGCGCCGTGACAGTGGACGCAGACTTTGACGCAACCCGGAGCGGCCAATCCCTCCATGTGGAGCGTCTGAACGCATCCATGACAGGTACGGGGCCCGCCGCCGTCGTGCAGTCGCTCCAGCCCTTCGAAGTGGATGAACATACCGGTGAGTTGAAACCGGCGAATCCGGCGGACGACTGGATCCGGGCTTCGGTCCGGGGAATTCCGCTGGCATGGCTGCCCGGATTCCCGGCCGGCCTGACGCTGACGGGAGGCGATGCGGCCGGAGAATTCATCGTCCGGACGGACAAGGGAGGCTTTTCCGTGCGTTCAACAACGCCGGCCACCGCGGCGGCCGTGTCCGTGCAGCGCGCCGCCCGCACATTGGCCAGGAAACTCGATCTGGCCCTTTCCCTGACCGCCGATTACGGCGCCGAGCAATGGCATTTCCAGGCGTCTCCCCTGGTGGTTTGGAGCGGCGGCAGCCGCCTGGCGACCATTGAGGCGAAGGCGTCCTCGCCCGCCGGGCCTGACGACCCGGTCGCAGTCACGGGAACGTGGACCGCAGATTTTGATGCCATCGCGGCCAGGGCTGTCGCGCCCGATCTCGCCTGGGTCCGCGCCCGGTCGGCGTCGGGCGACTTCACTGCAAAGGCCGGAAGTTCGCTTGAGCTGGACGGCAAGATTGCGGCCGTCGGGCATGACGGGGGCCATTCGATCGCGGCGACCGTGCACACGGAGCTGGGCGATGACGGGAGGATCTCGTTCCAGGCGCCGGTCAAGGTCTCGTTCGCTCCGGGGGAGTCGGACCTGTCGGCCGAGGGGGCATGGATTCCCGGCGAGACGGGCGCCCGATTCTACCTGAGGCTGAACGGAAAGGACGTCTTCATGGAGCACCTGCGTCTGCTGGCGTCCACCCTGGCCGCCGCCGGGGGCGCACCCCTGACTGCACCATCGGTCGCGGAGGCTCCGGCCGGTGTCAGGGACCGGGTTCCATTCTGGGGCGACTCGGGAGGGCAGATAGCGGTGGCGTTCGATAAGGTGAAGGCGGGAGATTACGTGCTCAAGGACGTCGGCGGGGTTTTCAAGGTCGATCAGGGCTCCGTTCACCTGGAGGGAGGGCAGGGATCGCTCGGCGAGCGGCGCTTCACCAATATTGAGGGTTCCATCGCGTTCGATCCGGCCGCCGGGGTTCCGTACAGCCTCAAGGCGACGGCGTCCCTCGACAAGATCGACGTGGGGGGCTTTTTCCCGGCGGTGAACGGCCGCGGCGATCCGCTCATCGAAGGCCAGTTTTCCATGGTGAGCACTCTGACGGGCGGCGGTGTCAACCTGGCGGATCTGGCCGGCGGCGTGCGCGAGGAATTCCGGCTGAAGAGCACGGCGGGGATTGTGCGGTTGTTCAAGACGGACGTGGACGAGGCGATGCCTGCGGAGAAAAGCTCGGCGGTCTCGGACACGCTGGGAAGGATGGGCAACGGCATCGGCACGTTCTTCGGAGTGGACAACCAGGGGGCTTTCGACAGGAGGAAGATCAACCCTGTTGTCGAGGCGGTGCTCGGGGTGATCAACGACGTCTCCGAGATCGGCTATGACGAGGTGACGCTCACGGCTGTGAGGGAAACCGACGGCACGATCCGGCTGGCCGACATCGTGATGAACGCCCCGGATGAACGCCTGACGGGTTCCGGACAGATTGCCTTCGTGAAGGACCTTTCCCTTCAGGCGAGGCCGCTCAGCATGGATCTGCAGCTCTGGGTGCGGGGCCCCGTCGTCAAACGCATGTCGGGCGCCGGCCTGCTTTCCTCGAAGAAGGACGACCGGGGGTACACGGCGCTCAGCCAGCCGATCCATCTTGGAGGAACCATGGGACGCATGGACAGGAGCCAGTGGCACGATCTGTTGCTCAAGGTGGTGAAGGACTCTGAAATCCAAAAGAAGAACCCCTGAGCCTGGATTCCGCAGTTGAGGCGTCCATTCCTGGTGGCTGCGAGCGTGAGCCCCTCGACATGCTCGGGGCCTTGAGCCTGNNAACGGCGAGTGGATTCCGCCTCAATTGCGGGATCCAGGCTGAGCAAAATCATGCCGCCGGCCTCCGCGCCCCGCCTGATTCCCGGCTCCATTCATCACGATTCATGTGGCAGGCGGGGCGAAACGCTGCCACGCTGCCGGGGTGGAAAAGGCGCTAGCAGACGTGCTGGGACAGGACCTGACGAAGTTTGCCGCGGAGGAAAAACAGCGGCTGCTCTCGCGCCTGCTGGCGCGCCTCGCGCACGAGATCCGGAATCCGCTGAGTTCGCTCGCCATCCACGTCCAGCTGCTTGAGGAGGACATGGCGCAGGCCTCCCCGGCGCTGATGGCAAAGGCCGCGGGCCGTTTCGAAATCATCCGGAGCGAACTGCTGCGGCTCGAGAACCTCATGCGACAGTTCCTGAGCCTTGCGGCCCCGTCCTCCGTCCATCTGCAGACGATTGAGGCCGCCGAGGTTGTCGGTTATGTCTGCGAACTGCTCCGGCCCGAGGCGGCCGCCCGTGGGATCGAACTGGTCATGAGCGTGCCGGAGGGGCTGCCGCCGCTTTCCGCGGACCCCGTCCAGCTCAAGCAGGCGTTGATCAACCTCGTGATCAACTCGATCCAGGCGATCGAGCGCAACGGGAGGATCGATGTGGACGTGCGCGCCGATCCGGCCGCGGGCGCTTTCTTCCTGCGCGTGAGCGACAACGGGCCGGGTGTTTCCGGCGAAAAGCGCACAGCCATTTTCGAACCGTTCTTCACGACGAAGCCCGATGGAAGCGGCCTCGGCCTTTGGATTGTGCAGCAGATCGCGACCGCCCACGGCGGGCTCGTCGCCATCGAGGACCGGCCAGGGGGAGGCGCGGCGTTTGTCCTGAGGCTGCCGCTCGCCGCCGGTCCCGGGGAGGCCCCCGCGCCCCAAGATGGAGGCGCCGACGCCGCCCGGGCCGGAGAGCCGGACATCGGCGGCGAAGGCGCACCGCCCTCAAAAAAGACCGTGGCGCGCCACGACGAGACGAACAGGCAACAAAATGGATAGATCGAAAATCAACATCCTCGTTGTCGACGACGAGCGGGGCCTTTGCGCGGGCGTGCAGGAGGCGCTGCGGCGCGAGGGCTACATGGTCGACGCGGCCAATGACGCCGGCCATGCGCTCGAACTGCTCGGCGGCCGGCTCTACAACCTCGTCCTGAGCGATGTGCGCATGCCGGGGATGACCGGGCTGGAACTGCTCAAGGAGGCGCGCCAGAAGAGCCGCGACACCCTGTTCATCCTGATGACGGCCTACGGCACGGTGCCCAACGCCGTCGAGGCGATGAAGGAGGGCGCCTACGACTACCTCACCAAGCCGCTCGACATGCAGCGCCTCCGCGCGCTGGTGCTCAAGGCGCTCGAATTCCAGTCCGTGGTCTCGGAGAACGCCGAGCTCCGCCAGCGGCTGCGCAAGCGCTCCGAGCCGAGCCTGCTGGTGGGCGACAGCGAGGCGATCCGCAAGGTGATCCGCATGGCCGAGGAGGTGGCGCGGAGCGACGTCACGGCGCTGATCGAGGGCGAGAGCGGCACCGGCAAGGAGCTCGTCGCGCGGATGATCCATGCGCACAGCGCGAGGGCGGACCGCCCCTTCATCTTCGTCAATTGCGCCGCGCTGTCCGAACAGCTGCTGGAGGCGGAGTTGTTCGGCCACATGAAGGGCGCGTTCACCGGCGCGGTGGCCAGCAAGCCGGGCCGGTTCCAGCTGGCCGACGGCGGCACGCTTTTCCTCGACGAGATCGGCGATCTTCCGGCGAAAGGGCAGGGCGACCTGCTCCGCGTGCTGGAGGACGGATGCTTCCGCATGGTCGGCGGCACCGAGCTCATCCGGGTCGACGTGCGGGTCGTCGCCGCTACCAACAAGCAGCTGCAGGAGGCTGTTGCGTCGGGAAGATTCCGCGAGGACCTCTATTACCGCCTGCACATCGTGCCGATCACCGTCCCGCCCGTGCGCGACCGCGCCGAGGACATCCCGCTCCTGATCGAGACGTTCGTGGAACATTTTCGCGGGAAGCACAAGCGGCGGCGCCTGCAGTTCTCCGCCGAGGCGATGCAGCTCTGCCAGCGGTTTCCCTGGCCGGGCAACGTGCGGCAGCTGCGCAACGCCGTCGAATGCCTGGTGCTGACCTGCCACAAGGCCGTTGTCGGCGTCGACGACCTTCCCGATTTCCTGCGCGCGCACGACCGCAACGCGGCGAGTTTCGCGATCCGGCCGGGCATGACGCTGGCCGAGGTGGAGAAGCTGCTCATCCGGCAGACGCTGACGAAGGAGACCTCGAACCGCGAGGCCGCGGCGCGGATGCTCGGGATCAGCCGGCGCACGCTCCAGTACAAGCTGAAGCAATACAGTCTCTAGCGGCGCGCCGGCACGCCCGGCAGGCTGCCTGTTTGACATTCTGTCAGCAATCGGGACAATGGCGGGCATGGCCGTTCCACGCCAGTCCCGACGCGTCCCCCCGAAGGAACGCAGCCGCAGCCGGATACTCGCCGCCGCCACACGCCTCATCGCGGAGCGCGGCCTGGAGTCGCTTTCCTATGCCGACATCGCGAAGGCGGCGCACATCAGCCGCCCGCTGATCTATTTCCATTTCAAGGACCGCGACCAGCTGTTCTACGAGACCGTCGCCCGCGCCAGCCAGATCCTGTACGAACGTTTCGCCGAAGCGGTCGCCGCGCACGGGACGGGACTCGATCAGATCGTGGCCGTGGGGCGCGCCTACCAGGCGTTCTCCGAGGAGAACCCGCGCGAGTTCGCGCTGATGTCCTGTTATGACGCGAAGCCGGCCGGCGCCGCCCGGCCCGGCCCGGCGGAGGAGCGCGTCATTTCCTGCGACCAGGCGATCATGAAGCTCATGACCGCGGTGCTTGCGCGCGGCGTCCGCGACCGCTCGCTGCGAAAGGACCTCGGGGACCCGCTGCAGACCGCGCTCTGCCTGTGGGCCTTCACGCACGGCCTGCTGCAGGTGACCGCGACCCAGGGCGGCGGAATCGAGGACAATCACGGGGTGAAGCCCCGCGAGCTGGTCGACTTCGGTTTCAGCCTGCTGCGGTCGGTGCTGGAGAGGCGCTGATTGCGGTTGACACTTTGTCAGCCGCTGACATTCCGTCAGCGCCGTGAAACATCGTGTCGCCTGGCTGCTGTTTTGTGCCGCGGGGCTCGGGGTGTTGCGCGCCGGCGCGCCGCCGGCGCACCCTGCCGCGGTGGAGCGGTGCGTCGCCGGGGCATGGGCGTCGAATCTCGCCCTGCGCCGCGAGTCGCTGGACGTGGACACGGCCCGGGCGCGGCTCGACGCGGCGCGCGGACTCTACTGGCCGCGGCTCGACCTCTCGGCGCGGTACAGCCGGGCCGACGGCGGCCGGACGATCGACGTGCCCGTGGGCGACATGCTGAACCCGGTCTATGGCACGCTGAACCAGATGCTCGGCGCGAACCGGTTTCCGGCGGTGGGAAACGAGAGCATTCCGCTCCTGCTTCCGCGCGAACAGCAGACCGGACTCCGGCTCCTGCAGCCGATCTACCGGCCCGAGATCGCCCGCAGCCTGGAGGCGGCGCGGGCAACGGTGGCGGGGCGCGAGGCGTCTCTGGCCGCCTACCGGCGCGAATTGCGGCTGGAGGTCCAGCGGGCTTATTACCGGTGGTACCAGGCCGGCCGCGCGGTGGAGGTTCTGGCCGGGGCGCAGGCGCTGGTCGACGAGGCGCTCCGCGTCAACCGGAGCCTTGTGGACAACGGCGCCGCGACGGAGGACGCCGTGCTGCGCGCCACCGCCGAGGTCGGGACCGTGCGCCAGGAGGCCGTGGCGGCGGCGGCGGACCGCGATCTCGCGCAATCGTATTTGAATTTTCTGATGAACCGGCCCGCGGACGCGGCAATCGAGGAGGTCCCGGCGGAGGAACTCGAGGCCTTGAACGATGCGGTGCGGGCGTTCGCGGCGGAGACTCCCGGCGCCGGGCGCCGGGAGGAGCTGGCCGCGCTCGATTCCGCTGTGAAGGCGGCGGACGCGGGCGAGCGCGCGGCGCGGGCCGCGGGCGGCCCCACGGTGTCCGCGGCGCTCGAGTCCGGCATCCAGGGCGAGTCGTACCGGATCTCCCGCGACAGCAACTACACGCAGGCCTCGCTCGTGGCGGAATGGAATCTCTTTGACGGAAACCAGAACCGCTCGCGCGTGCGCGAGGCCGCCAACACGCGCAGAAAGCTCCAGGAACAGAATGAGGAGGTCATCCTGCAGATCGCGATGCAGGCGCGGGACGCCCGCCGGCGCCTGGCAGCCGCCGTGAGCTCGCTCGATGCCGCGGAAATGCGCCTTGCCGCGGCCCGGGGGGCCTTCGACTTTGTGGCCCATCGGGAGCGCGAAGGGCTGGTGAACCAGCTCGGTTTCCTCGACGCGCGGAATGCACTCACATCCGCCGGACTGAACCACGCCATCGCGCGGGCCGCGCTTTTCACCGCGTATGCCGAACTCGACCGCAATCTCGCCCTGAGCCCCCTGCAATGAACCGCCCGTTTCTTACCCTCCGCGCGCCCGTGGCCGGAATCTCCGTTTTGCTCGCCGCCGCACTGGCCGGGTGTGGCGAAAAGCCCGCGAGCGTGACGCCGGCAGCGCGCAGCGTGGTCGTGACCCCGGCGGTCCTGACGTGCGACCTTCCGCCTGTCGAGGCGCCGGGCGTGCTCAGCCGCAAGCTCGAGGCGACGCTCGCCTTCAAAATCGGGGGCGTGGTCGATGCGGTGCTGGTGCGCCCCGGCGAGGCGGTGGCGGCGGGCCAGGTGCTCGCGCGGCTGAATCTTGCGGAGATCGACGCCCAGGTGACCCAGGCGCAGGCGGGAGTCGACAAGGCGAGGCGTGATTGGGAGCGCGTCGGGCGGCTGCACGCCGACAGGGTTGCGACGCTTGAGAATCTGCAGAACGCGCGCACTGCGGTCGAGGCGGCCGAGGCCGGCCTGCGGATCGCCGAGTTCAACCGCCGCTATGCAACGATCGAGGCGCCGGCGGCGGGGCGGATACTGCGGCGGATGTGCGAGCCCGGCGAATTGGTGGCGCCCGGCCAGCCTGTCGTCATGTACGGGTCCGATCAGGAGGGCTGGATCTTCCGCGCCAGCGTCGTCGAACCGGAGGCCCGCCGCCTGGCTGCGGGCGACCGCGCCCGGCTGGTTTTCCGGGGCCCGCCCGACGTCGAGCTGGGCGCTGTGATCACGCAGATCGCGGAGGCGGCCGATCCGCGCACGCGCACGTTCGAAATCGAACTGGCGGTCGAGGGCGATCCGCACGGCCTGCGCTCCGGGACCGTCGGAGCCCTTGTGATCAACAAACCCGGGGCAACGCCGCATGTTCGGGTCCCACTCTCGGCGTTGATCGAGGGCGACGGCCGCTCCGCGCAGGTGTTCCTGCTTCAGGCGGACGGGAGGACCGTCCGCCGGAAGCAGGTCGACGTGGATTCGCTCTGGGGCGGATCGGCGCTGCTCGCGAGCCCGCTGCCGGAGGGCGCGCCTGTGGTCTCCACGGGCGCGGAGTACCTCCACGACGGCGAAGCCGTGGTCGTGACGAAGGCCCTGGGCGGGCGTTGAGCACAACTTCTGGCGATGCATGACACGCAACCAGAAGCGGGAGCCATCCGGCAGGAAATGGCTCGCTTCGTAGGAGCCTGCTTGCAGGCGACTGGAAACGACGCAGGTGCCGCTGTCCCGTCGCAGCGGAGGATGGCGTCGTCAAAGCCGAAACCGAACGCGGGCATGCGGGATCGCCTGCAAGCAGGCTCCTACAGGGGGCCGTGGAGGGATCGCCTGCAAGCAGGCTCCTACAGGGGGCCGTGGAGGGATCGCCTGCAAGCAGGCTCCTGCAGGGGACGAACGTCTCCTGTTGATAACTGACCCGGCTCGGTCGGGTTCCACACCATGAAAATCACCGACTTTTCGGTCCGCAATCCGCAGTTCACGGTTCTCGTGTTTCTGGCGCTTTCCTGCGTCGGGCTGATCTCGTTCCGCTCGATCCCGCGTTCCGAGGATCCCGATCCGCAGTTTCCCGGGGTCATCGTGATCGTGCAGTACCCCGGCGCAAACCAGCAGGACCTCGAGCAACAGGTCGCGATGCCGATCGAGAACGCGATCAAGGAGCTCGACCGCGTCGCCAAGCTCGTCACCCGCGTGGAGGACGGTGTGTGCGTCGTCAGCGTCGACTTCGAATACGGCTGCGATCCCGACAAGAAATACGACGAGGGATTGCGCCAGGTGAACAGCGTGCGGCCGGAACTGCCGGCGGGAATTTCCAGCATCGAGGTGCGGCGCTGGCGCACGACGGACGTGGCGCTGGTGCAGGTCGGGCTCGTCACCGACAGCGCCGGCTACGCGCGGCTCGCCGATCTCGCGGACGACCTTCGGAAACAGTTCGAGCGCGTTCCCGGCGTGAGGCAGGCCAAACGATGGGCCTATCCCGAAAAACAGGTCCGGATTGCGGTGAACCTGGACCGGCTCGCGGCGCAACAGATCCCGATCGGGCGCGTGCTCGACGCCGTCGCGGGGGACAATCTCAACATTCCGGGCGGCGCGGTCGAGCTGGGAGCCCGGCGCTTCAACCTGCGCACCAGCGGATATTACACGTCGCTCGACCAGATCCGCGCGACGCCACTCGGCGGAAACGGGGCCGCGGTCGTGCGCGTGGGCGACGTTGCCGACGTCCGCTGGGATTACGAGGACAACGAGTATTTCGCCCGCTTCAACGGCAGGCGCGCGGTCTGGGTCACCGCGACGATGAAGGAGAACCAGAACATCTTCGCGGTTCGCGACGAGCTTGTCTCGGCGGCCGGGGAGTTCCGCCGGACGCTGCCCGCCGACGTGACGCTTGAGCTTGGCTTCGACCAGTCGGTCAACGTGGCGCACCGGCTCGGCGGCATGGCGCGCGACTTTGGCGTGGCCCTCGGCCTCGTGCTCATCACGGTGCTACCGCTCGGGCTGCGGGCGTCGCTGCTGGTGATGCTGTCAATACCGCTGTCGCTTGCGATGGGCGTGGCGGCGCTGTATTTCACCGGGTTCTCGCTCAACCAGCTGAGCATTGTGGGGCTGGTGATCGCGCTCGGCCTTCTGGTGGATGACTCGATTGTCGTGGTGGAGAACATCGCCCGGTTTCGCCGCCAGGGGTATCCTCCGGTGGAGGCGGCGACAAAGGGCACCAGCCAGATCGCCGTCGCCGTGATGGGAACGACATGCACCCTTGTATTTGCGTTTCTGCCGCTGCTCGCGCTGCCCGGCGGATCGGGGATGTTCATCCGCAGCATGCCCGTCGCGGTGGTCTACACGGTCACGGCGTCGCTGGTCGTTGCGCTCACGATCATGCCATTTCTTGCCAGCCGGTTGCTGGGCGGGCGAGGGGTGGCGGAGGGCAACCGCCTGTTGCGCGGCCTTCAGAAATTGATTCACAGCACCTACCGGCCGCTGCTCCACCTGTGCATGCAACGGCGGGTTGCAACTCTGGTCGTTGCAGCCCTGCTTTTCGCGGGCAGCCTCGCGCTTGTGCCGGTGATCGGCCTGTCGCTGTTCCCCAACGCGGGCATTCCGCAGTTTCTGGTGCAGATCAATCTCCCCGAGGGAACGAGCCTGACGACGACCGACGCGCTCAGCCGCGAGATCGAGGAGCGCATGGCGCGCCTCCCGTTCATCGCAACGATCCAGGCCAACGTAGGCCGCGGCAATCCGCAGGTATACTACAACACCGAGCAGGCCAACCAGCGCGCCAATTACGCGGAGATTCTCGGCACGCTGCGCCATTACGATGCCAACAAGAGCCCGGAGGATCTGGCGCGGGTGCGGGCTGCGCTCGCCGATCTGCCGGGGGCGGTCATCACCGTCCGGGAGTTTGAGCAGGGCGCGCCGATCGCCGCGCCG
>PMKA01000526.1:0-2762 GCA_003157575.1 Opitutia bacterium | reverse complement strand
GATCGACCGGACGGCGCGGCTGGGCGTGGCCGGACTGATCGCTTCGCGCTACATCGACACGAAGGGCGACGGCTACGGCATCCGCGTCATGGTGCCGCGCGGCGAACACGGGGACCTTTCGCATTGGGAGCGGCTGCACGTGAACTCGACCGGCGGCGCGAGCGTGCCGATCGGCCAGCTGGCGCGGCTCGAGTTCGCCCGCTCGCCCAACACGATCACGCGCTTCGACCGCCAGCGCTACACGAGCGTGACGGCCCGCGTCCTGCCGGGCTACAACACGGGCAAACTGACGGCCGAGGTGGCCCGGCAGCTCCGCACGATCGAGCTCCCGCCCGGCTTTCGCTTCGCGTTCGGCGGCGAGATCGAAAGCAGCCGGGAGAGCTTCGGAGGGATCGGCTCGGCGGTCGTCGTGGCGGTCTTCGGCGTGCTCGCGGTGCTGGTGCTTGAGTTCAGGAGCTTCCGCGGCACGCTGGTCGTCGCCTCGGTGATCCCGCTCGGAGTCATCGGAGGGGTGCTCGCGCTCTTTATCGGCGGGCACACACTGTCGTTCGTCGCGACCGTCGGATTTGTCGCGCTGATCGGGATCGAGATCAAGAACAGCATCCTGCTGGTGGACTTCACAAACCAGCTGCGGGCGAAGGGCGTTCCGCTGAAGGAGGCCATCGAGCAGGCGGGCGAGATCCGGTTCCTGCCGGTCGTGCTCACGACGCTGACGGCGATAGGGGCGCTGCTGCCGGTGGCGGTGGAGGGTTCGGCGATGTTCGCGCCGATCGCCTACGTGATCATCGGAGGGTTGATCAGTTCGCTGCTGCTCTCCCGCATCGTGACGCCGGTGATGTATTCACTGATTCCGCCCCCGGGACCGGCCGTGGAGGCGCCGCCGGCCGTAAAAGAGAAAACGGGTTCGGGTTGATCGCAGCGGCTTCTTTGTATCTAACTCCAGCCGTGCCCCCTATTCCCTCCGAAGCCCCAAGACCCAGACGGTGGCTCCGGCGGGCCGGGTTATGGAGTCTGGCAGTCCTCGGTGTCGTCGCGGCCGTCCTGACCGCCTGCGACTGGTGGGTGGCGGCGGCGACGGAGGACCGGGTGCACGACAGGCTTGCGGACGTCGCGCCCGCGCCTGTGGCGCTGCTTCTGGGCACCAGCCCGCGCTATGCGGGGAAGCCGAACCTGTTTTACAGCGCCCGCATCAAGGCTGCGCAGGAACTGTTCGCGTCCGGCAGGGTGGCCGGGATTCTCGTCAGCGGCGACAACCGGCGCGCCGATTACAACGAACCGGCGATGATGAAAGCCGACCTGATCCGCGCCGGGGTTCCGGCGGAGTTTATCACGATGGATTTCGCGGGAATCCGCACGCTGGACTCAATCGTCAGGGCGAAATCGGTGTTCCTGCAGGACCGGATCATCGTGGTGTCCCAGCGCTTTCATGCGCAGAGGGCGCTTTTCCTGGCGCAACACGAGGGCCTGATGGCCGAGGCCTATGCGGCGGAGGAGCCTCCGTTGAACTGGAGGATACGCGTGCGGGCGCGCGAGGTGTTCGCGCGGACGCTGGCCTGTCTCGATGTATGGATACTTCACCGACAGCCCCGTTTTCTGGGTCCGGTGGAGCCGGTGAAGCTCAGACAGAAGTGAGCGGAGCGCCGGTGCGCTCCCTCAACGCTCAGTCCTTCGTCTCGCGCATGATCTCGGCCCATTCCGCGGTGAGACGCCGGATCTTCACGTTTGACGCGCAAAGCACGTAGAGCTCCTGGAACGCCTCCGCGAACTCTTCCGGCAGCCCCTTCGAAGGCACCTTCCATTTGGCGCCTCCGCTGTCGCCGGGGACGCGAATATCGACCAGCCCGCGGCACCCCTCGGGCAGGAGGTCGAAAAGGTACGTCTGCATCAAGGCGGCCCTGTCGGCCGGCGTTTCACAGAGGCGTTTCGAGATCGCCGCAATGTGGGACAGCGTGATCGTCCGGTAATTGCCGCGAAGGTAATTATTGATGCGCGAAACCGCGATGCCGGTCAGCTTGTGCAATTTGGCCTGGTTGACGCCGCGGGCCTGCATGACCGAGGCCAGGGCGGCCGGGAATAGGTGGGGACGGTGAGGCATTGGGAAAATGAAAAAGAGAGACCGCGCCCGTGTCGAGAATACAACGCTCCGGCGTCAACACGCTCGCCCTTTCGCCTGATCGCGGCGCCGCCGTTGCTGCCTCCCACGAATGGGCACGCATTTCAGCCGGCCAGCATGAGAGCGGTTGTAGCCGCGAGCGTGAGCGGGTGGCTCGAGAATGTAGCTGCGAGCGTGAGCGAGTGGCCAAAGATGTAGCTGCGAGCGTGAGCGAGTGGCTCGAGAATGTAGCTGCGAGCGTGAGTCCCTCGACGGGCTCGGGACTTCAAGCCTGCCTGCGGTGTCGCAGACCCTGAGCCCGTCGAACGGGAGCTTGTCGAACCCGTCGAAATGGTGAGTGGCTTCCGATCCGCGCGATCCGTGACATCCGCGGTTAAACTCCGTCTCCGGTGTCCTCAAGATCCCGATACATTTGACCGCGGATCACGGGGATTTCGCGGATGGCAATCGACGGACCGCTCTCGGTTGCCTCCGTTGCCTCCTAGAAAACAACATTTATAACATATTCGTAATCAGCGCCAAGACAGTTTCATTTTGTCGCCGGCAAAACCGCGTTTTGCATTTTTGGCTCCTGTAGAACGATTGGATTATCAGCCTAAATTTGCCCCGGTCGGCGCAGGGTTCGGCCATCGTGCCAGTGTCCGTGAAC
>PMKA01000323.1 GCA_003157575.1 Opitutia bacterium | reverse complement strand
CCCGGACGGGTTGCTCGCGGTGGCGGCGCAGTGGAAGCGAACCCTCGCCGATCTGGATGGCATTTCTCCTGGAGGCGCGACGCCCTCGTCGCGTATTGCACCTGGCGATCCTTTCCTTCTGGTGATCGAGGCGATTGAGAAACCCGGCAATCTCGGCACGATTCTGCGCAGCGCGGATGCGGCGGGAATCAACGCAGTCATCGTCTGCGATCCGGTGACGGACATCTTCAATCCCAACGTCGTTCGCTCCTCGACCGGCGTGCTGTTCTCGATGCCGGTCGTTGTGGCGGGCAGTGCGGAGGTTCGCGCATGGCTGCGCGCGCATGCGATCCGCGCCGTGGCGACGACGCCGGCGGCGAAGGCCCTTTATTCCGACGTGGATCTGCGCGGCCCGCTTGCGATCATCATGGGCAGCGAGCAATACGGCCTGAGCGAATTCTGGCTGAAGGAGAGCGACCAGCTTGTGCGCATCCCGATGGCCGGCCAGGCCGATTCGCTCAACGTGGCTATGGCGACGGTCATCACCCTGTTCGAGGCGGTCAGACAGCGGAATGCGGGCTAGTTCCTCGGAGGCAGTATCTCGGCGCACTGTTCCGCCGCTGCCCCACGATTATTTCTTCGGCGGCAACTCCCGGATGAAGGCCCACGAGACTTCCGCTGTCTGGCCGTTGTCGTAATGCACATAGAATCCGCTTTGGGTCCAGTCCTCGATCTCCAATCGGGCGAACTTGGCCTTGGGTGAAATCTTGTTGGCTCGGCGAATGGTTGCGTGCGGCTCCAGAATGCACAGGCCGTCTTCAAACTCTACGTCGAAGGCGTCCTCCCAGCTCAAATAGCGGACGTTCTTGATCTTCGAATAACTCCCGGTCCCAAACGGGGCTTTGGCGTTCTTGGCGGAAGCTTTCATAAACAACCCTCGTCCTTTAGTTCACGGATCAAGTCAAGGATTCTACGCTCAATCTTCGGAATGTCCATCGGCAGCATCGTTTCAAGATTTACGCGTGTAATCAGCCGCCCAGCTTTGTCGAAGACATGGATGTGGCGTGGGGGATGATCGCCGATCCACCAAAGGAATGTGTAACCGCCGCGCCGTATTCTGCCCATGTGTTGGAGAATTCTGCATATTGATTATTACGCCAAATGCGGACAGGCAAGAGCCGATCTTCACCCAATACTGGTGATAATAGCGGGCCACGCTGATTCGCTGAACGTGACGATGACGGTTATTACCCACTTCGAGGCGGTGCGCCAGCGGGATAATTGGGGCTGCATGGCAGTTAGCGGTATATGAACCGGCGAGCGCTTTCTGGCTCTTCTCCTTTTAGCAGGAGCTGTAGGTCGGCAATTATGGATGGGGTTGCTGCTTTGAGCAGGAGCCCCTGATCTTCGACCGTTGGGTGGAGACCGCGAGAAAAGTGAGATCGCGTTCTCGCATAGCAGAGAGTCGTAGGGACTTGGGTAGAGCCTTTGGGCGAGGCCGAGAAATAGAGGGCCAAGAAAGGCTCAGGGAAGACCTTGTTGCCAGTATGCGGATCGATTTGGAATTCGTCTGACTCTCGTTCCTCAAACTTGTAGCCAAGATCGAAATCTTGTTCCAGCCCGCCGAATTGGCCGAATAATTGGGTGAAACCGTTACCGTGCACAGTATTGGTCATTTCGATCCAACGGAGTCACAGATTGAGCAGCTTCATGACTTCCTGTTGGACATCGACTTCCCGTACCTTGACGGTCCCGGGAGGAAAGCGCAGCGCTTGAGCGACTTGGCGAACAAGAGCGACTTTTTCTGGGGTTGTAGAGGTCGTAAGCACGTGCCACTGGGACACGCCGATTTGCTGATGTTGGTAGGTGGTGCCGCGCTTCTTGTTCAGGAATTCGATCTCAGGCTTACGGGAGAGCGGAGGAGCGCGGTTCACACGAAGAACGGCTAGTTTCTCCATTGTAGCATCGCCGAATCGCTCTAAGATGTATTCAAAGAAGACGCGCAGGGTATCCGAAGCTTTCCGCTCACAGATCGATTGCTTCGGATACGGTTTGCCGATAGCTGCCCAATCGATATCGATCACAAGCGGCCCCAGAATTCGACGCGGTTCTTCGGGAACGGCGTCCGAAGAGTGAACGATAGAAGCCGAGGAGTCAGTTGGAACAGTCCGGCCGTCTATCGTCTCACCTGCCTTTTCCAGCTCATCACCGAGATGCTGAAGTTCTGACCCAAGTTTCTGCTGTGTAGTTTGGATCTCAGTGATCCGTTCCGCGAGTTTGGTCAGACGAGAAATCTCGCTGATTCTGGATTCTTTGGAAGCAGCACTGATTAGCTGCATGGTCTTCTGTAGCAGAGATTCTGCGGTCATGGATGGGAGGAAGAACGTTTCAGCGGAATATGTCAACTAGGAAAAAGTCTCACAGACGAACTAATAGACATTTAGACTTATCGGCAGCGGTAGAATGCTCTTGATGAGAATGACAGGGTAATTACTTTGTACCTATGCTCACCAAGATTGTGCCCATCGGCAATTCGCGTGGAATCCGGATCCCCAAGGCTATGCTCGAACATTGTGGCTTCGGGGAGGAAGTTGATCTTCAGGCGAAGAACGGTGCATTGGTCCTACGGGCCGTCAAGGCGCCGCGCGCCGGCTGGGCGGACGCATTTGGCCGGATGGCTGCGGCGGGAGACGATCAATTGGTGCATGAGGATCCGCCGACAGCCACTCAGTTTGATGCGGAGGAATGGCAATGGTAGTCCAGCGGTTTGATGTCTGGCTCGTGGTGTTGGATCCGACGGTGGGCAGCGAAATCCAGAAAACGCGTCCGTGCCTGGTTGTTTCGCCGGACGAATTGAACGCTCAAATTGCCACCGTCATCATCGCACCGATGACGACAAAGGGACGCAACTACCCCACCCGGGTGAAGTGCGAGTTCCAGGGGAAATCCGGGGAGGTTGTGCTCGATCAGCTTCGCACGGTGGACAAGACCCGTCTTGTGAAACGGATCGGTCAGCTCGATCCGGATGCAGCCGAGGCGGTGCTCGAAACGCTCGCCGAGCTCTTCGCCAAATAGAGGCGTGGCGGGTCTTGCAGTGTGCAAAACCTCTCGGTTTTCTCTGTTTTCTCCTGTAAGAAATCAGGTGCTTGAGTTCGCGGAAGTGCGCCGCAGGCTTGCGATCAGCTCCGCCGTTCCTTCCGCCATCGAGATGCGCGGTGCGTAACCGAGGTCTCGGCGCGCGGCGCCGATGTCGAACCAGTGGTCCGTCGCGAGCTCCTTTGCAGCGAAACGGGTCATCGGCGGCTCGCCGCGCAGCGGAAGCAGGTGCCAGAGCATTTCGCACACTCCACCGATCGCCGTCGCGGCGGCGAAGGGCATGCGTTTTGCCACCGGAGGGATGTCCAGCGCACGCAAGAGATCGTTGACCCAGTCCCAGAGCACGACCGGTTCGCCGTTGGTGATGAAATAGGCGCGGCCCGCCGCGGCACCCGGCTCGGGGGAGGCCGCGAGCGCCAGCTCGGCCAGGAGGTGTGCGTCGACGGCATTCTGCACATGGACCATGTCGACGCGGTTGCGGCCGGTGCCGACGATGCGCAGCCGGCCTGCGCGGGCCTGGGCGATGATGCGCGGCACAAGGTGCGGATCGCCCGCGCCCCAGATCAGGTGCGGGCGAAGGGCGACGGTTCGCAGCGTCGGCGAGTTCGCGGCCAGCACTTCGCGCTCGGCGAACGCCTTGGTGAGCGGATAGGCGGCGGGACACCGGGAGGTGAGCGGCAGCGATTCATCGACGCCCGCCAGATCGCGCCCGTTGTAAACGACGCTCGGCGTGCTCGTGAAGACCAGCCGCTGCACTCCCTCGGCGCGGCAGCCTGCGAGCACGGAGCGCGTCCCGAGAACATTGGCCTGGTAAAAGTCGCGATAACGTCCCCAGACGCCGACCTTGGCGGCGACATGAAAAACGGTTTCCATCCCGCGGCAGGCTGAGCGCACCGCTTCGTCGTCTGCCAGATCGGCTGCGATCACACGGACTCCCCTCGCGGTCATGTCAGGCGCGGGCCGGCGCGCGAGGACGGTGACGGCGCGGCCCTGGGCGACCAGACGGTCCACCAGATGCCGGCCGAGAAAACCCGTGCCGCCGGTGACGAGGGCCGGTCCGGACGGCGGGTTAACGTGAGGGTGATCAGTGAGGGTGGCGGGCACGGTGGCAGGACGGGTCAATCTCTCTCATTTCTCACCTTCGCGAGTCACTCCCGAAACGCGACGCCGTTTCGGTTGGCCGCCCAGCGGGCGAGCGCAAGCCGATGGATCTTCGCGTTGTGGCGGACATCCACCGGGAGATGCGTGTGAAAGTAGAAACGACGGATCGCCGCCGTGTGCGTGTGCTGGAGGGCGAGCTCGCGGAGCGCGCTGGCCAATGTTTGCCGGCTGCCGGCGGACCGCAGAGGGACTCCGGGCTTTGGTTCGATCACGATTGCGGGAATTTGCCGGCCGCGGTCGTCGAGACCGATCAACGCGCAACGGGCCACCTGCGGATGGGCGCGGAAGACCTGTTCGCACGGTTCGGCGAACATCGGACCGGCTTCCGTCTCGACACGTTCGGCGACGCGTCCGCAGAACCAGAGACGATTTTCTGCATCGAGGTAGCCGGCATCTCCCATCCGGTGCCACACCGCGCCCGCTGGCGCGGAAGTTCCAGGTTTCAAATTCCAAGTTCCAAGGAGGTCAGGAGATTGCGGATCCTCTTTGGGTTTGGAACTTGGGGTTTGGATTTTCGCGCGAAGCGTCGCTTCCGGCAGCCGGTCGTATTCGCGCGTGACCGTCGGGCCGGTGACGATGATCTCGCCGATCCTTCCCGCGGCATATTCTTGCGCATCGGCAAGCGTGGCGATCGGTCCGTCGTGGATTGCGATGATCTTCACCCGGTTCGCCGGGAGGGGTGTGCCGACGCAGGCGCCTTTGACCGAGGCGAGGTCGATCTCGTCGGCGGATATCGTGCTCACCGGCAGAACCTCGGTGGCGCCATAGGGGCTGTGGAGCCTGCCCTGGGTGAGAAAACGAGGGGCGTCGGCCCAGAGCGACGACGGCACCGGCGCGCCGGCGCACAAAATCCGGCGCATGCTCGGCAGCGTGAGATTCCGCGCGAGGCAGTAATCCGCCACCTTGCGCCACAGGGTTGGCGAACCGAACGAGTTGGTGACATCTTCCTGCCGGATGGCGGCGACGATTTTTTCCGGATCGACCGCGGCCGGCCGGCTTGGATCGATCTCTGGAACGATCGTGGTCAGTCCGAGCGCAGGGCCGAAGAGCGCGAACACGGGCAGCAAGGGAAGATCAATCTCGCCGGGTTCGATGGCGTACGTCTCGCGGACCAGGCGCACCTGTGCGTCGAACATGCCATGTTCGTAGCAGACTCCCTTTGGCGCGCCGGTTGAACCGCTCGTGAACAACACGGCTGCAAGATCGTTCGCCGCGCTGCTGGCGATTGGCGATTGTCGATTGTCGACTTTCGACTTCCGGTCTGCCTTCTGCGCTATCATCGAGCCGGATACAGGAACGCGTATTGCAATGCTTCGGAACGAGCGCCGGAAGACGCGGCTGACGAGCCGGGCAAACGGGATTCCGAGCAGAACACGGGGGCGGGACCGGTCCACGCAGGAGAGGAAGCTGCGGAGTCCCATGCCGGGATCAATCACGACGGGGACGGCGCCGAGTTTGAACAACGCGAACGCGGCGGCTATGAGCGGAAGGCCCTGCCGGACCATCACGAGCGTCCGGTCCCCCTGCCGAACGCCGCGGAGGGTCAGGTCCGCGCACCACGCGTCGACCTCTGCGTCGAGCTCTGCGAAGGTGAGTGTCAGATAATCGATCCGGCCGGCGGAGGTGCGTCCACGCGGGATTTTCACCGCGGGACGATCCGGCTGGCGCGCGGCCATCAGCGGAAGGTGGCGTGCGATGTTGGCGGAGTCGTCGGACACGGGCTTCAGGCTCGCCACGGCGCCTACTCGAGACCGTCCTCGGTGTCCTTGAGCGCGGGTTCGTTGCGGAGCAGATCGGCCTGCCAGGGCATCAGGATTCCGTCAAGGCGGTCTGGGTCGCGCGCAATCTGCGCCAGCTGGGAGCGGTTGGCGATCAACGTGGGATCGAGATTGAGCTGCTGTGCGATGCGGTCGCGATCGGACTTGAGGCGGTCCTGAAGCGCCAGCTCGCTGGCATTGAGGGGCTGGAAGCCCGGATCGCGCCCGCCGCGATGACGGCGGGGGAGTGTGGCCGGGTTCTTTGCAAGGCCGGTGCGGACCGCCTCCGTCAGGCTTCCGATGAGGCGGGGATGGCGGCGGCCGAGGTCCAGCGCGAGGATGGCCTCCTCCGGGAGTCCGGCGTCGGCGCGGGAGGCGATCTCCATCAGGAAATCGTTGCTTGTGATCTTGAAGGGAGGCTGGTCGAGCCGGAGCGCGGTCTCCTCGCGCCAGTGCCACACCGCCCAGAGCGTGCACTGGCCGCGCGGGCCGAGGCGCTCGGAGCGGCCGATGCGCCAGGCATGTTCGTCGTTCTTTGGGAAACCCGAACGGGCGCAGTCGATCTGCCACCGGCAGCGTTGTTCCTGCCATGCAAGGCGTCCGCGCCGCTGCAGTTCGTCGCGCAGGACATTGCGCAGTGCGGGGAGATAAAAGACATCCAGCGCCGCGTAATCCATCAGCTTTTCCGACAGCGGGCGTCTCGACCAGTTCGCCTTCTGGCCCTCCTTCGCGAGCACGACGCCGAAATGGTTCTCGAGCAGCGGCGCGAGCCCGAAACGCGGCATGTTGAGGAGTTGCGCGGCCATCATCGTGTCAAAGAGGCTTTGCGCGTTGAATTCGCAGAAGTCGTAGAGCAGGCGCAGGTCAAAATCGCTGCCGTGCATGACCAGGTGCTTGGTGGCCAGGCGTTGCCAGAAACCGTCAAGCGGCAGCGGGGCGATGAGATCGACCAGGAAGATTTCTTCGCCGGCCATGATCTGCAGAAGGCACACGCGGGTCCGGTATCGGAACAGGTTGTCGGCTTCGGTGTCGATGGCGACCTCCTGGACGCGGTCCATGGCGTCAAAGAGCGGCGCAAACAGCGTGGGATGGTCTACGAGAGTATAAGCAGGCTTCGCGTTCAAATTTTCAGCAGGTAGGAGAAGCCCGTCAGCATGCTTAAGCGAACGGAATTGAACAGGCGAAAGTGCGCCAGTCTGCCGGGAGGCCCCCGGCAGACTGAGGGGCAAATGTCTGCCGTCATTAGCTCCCCACCCAGGCGCTGAGGAACGCGTCGAGCAGCTGCGGCAGCTCGGCGCTGTAGCCTCCCTCCAGCACGGCCGCGACGGGGAAATCCGCCTGATGCAGCCAGCGGCCGAGCTCGGCAAAATCCTCGATCTCCAGGGTCATGGTCGCGACCGGGTCATGCGCGTAGGCGTCGAATCCGGCCGACACCAGCACGAGGTCGGGCTTGTAGCCCATGATGGCGTCCCACGAGCGGGCGAGTTCCGCCATGTGATCGGCGCGCGGCGTGTGCGGCGCGATGGGATAATTGCGGCAGTTGCCGGTGTTGCGCGTCCCGGTCCCCGGGTAGGCGGGAAATTGGTGGATGGAACAGAACAGAAAACCCTCGCGGCCGTCGAGAATCGCCTCGGTGCCATTGCCGTGGTGGGCGTCGAAATCAAAAACAGCGGTGCGTTTTGCGCCCATGGCCGCGGCTTCGAGCACGGCGATGGCGATGTTGTTCAGGTAGCAGAAGCCCATCGCCCGGTTGCGCGTGGCATGGTGCCCCGGCGGACGCATCAGGCTGAAAACCGTCTCCCCCGCCCGCGCCGCCTTCAACGCGTCCAGCGCCGCGCCAACCGATGCCCGGGCATACTCCGCGAGGTTCGGCACGTACGGCGTGTCGTCATCAAAGTCCTCCCCCTGGCTCAACCGGGCAAGATGCTCCGGGGTGTGCGCGCGCAGGATGGCAGCGTCATCACCGGGGCCGGGTTTGCTCCACGTAATCGGCAACTCCGTCTGGCTCCGCAGCCGTTCCCAGGTTGCGATGATCCGCTCGGGCCGTTCCGGGTGACCCGGATGCGAATAGCCCGTGCAATGCTCGTCCGTGATGATTCTCATCCCTCACGCAAGCCCCTACACATACAGATAGACGTAGATGGCGAAGGCAATCGCCACCAAGCCCGCCGCCGCGGCGATCGACCACAGCAGGTTCCGTTGCCGGGCCGCCATCGCAAGGGTGGCGACGATCACACCGAGTTGCGCGGCCAACATGCCAAAGAAGAAACGCTGGCTCCGATTGTGGTGCCGCTCAGCGGAGATGTT
>PMKA01000393.1 GCA_003157575.1 Opitutia bacterium | reverse complement strand
GGCTGCGGCATCCCGCCGGAGAACCTTCCCCGCATCTTCGAACCGTTCTTCACGACGAAGGAGGCAGGCCGCGGCACGGGGCTCGGACTGGCGATGGTTTTTGGCATCGTGCAACAGCACAAGGGCTGGATCGAACTCGAGAGCACGGTGGGCGTCGGCACGTGTTTCCGAATCCTGCTGCCGGCCATTGCGCCCGCGGCCGCCGGCGCGGCGTCCCGCCCGGCGAAGACGGTTCCGGCGGGCGGCGGATCGGAGACGCTGTTGCTTGTGGAAGACGATCCGGCCGTGCGCGAATTCGCCGTCGCAGTCCTGCGCAGCCATGGCTATCGCGTCCTGCAAGCCTGCTCTGGCGTCGACGCCCTTGAGGTCTGGAAATGGCACGGGCCGAGAATCGCCCTGCTCGTCACCGACCTCGTGTTGCCGGACGGCCCCGGAGGCGTTGAGCTCGCCGCCCGCCTTCGCAGCGAAAGGCCGGCGTTGCGAGTGGTGCTCACGAGCGGCTACGCGAACGAAGCCTCCGCCGGAGGGTTCCATCTGCCCCCGGGGATGCACTTCATCAGCAAACCCTTCAAGCCGCAGGCGCTCGCGCAGGCGGTGCGCGACGCGCTCGACGACAAATTCGACTGCTGACGGACCCGCACGGAACTGCGTCATGAACACCGGCCCAATGGAAAACGTCCGAGAAGATCCTGGTTCACCGGGGGAGAAGAACCGGGCCGGGCCGGCTGATGTGGCTGTGATCCGCCAGCAGATCGAGCTGCAAGCGCTCTTCGATCTTGTGCCGGCCAGAATCTTGTTCAAGGACACGGAGAACAATATCCTGCGTGCCAACAAATGGATGGCGGAAACCGTCGGAAAGTCGGTCGAGGAGGTCGAGGGAAGATCCACCGGCGAGATCTTTCCCCGGGACGCGGCCAGGTTTTATGCGAACGACCTTGAGGTCATTCGCTCGGGAAAACCCCGGCTCGGGGTGGTCGAGGCGGTGAGGGACCGGCATGACAACGAACGCTGGATACAGACGGACGAGGTTCCCGTCTTCGGCAGGGACGGGAAGGTGAATGGTGTCGTCGTCATGGTCCAGGACATCACGGAGCGGCGCCGGGACGAGCAGGAGCTGAAGGCTGCAAAACTCGCGGCGGTGGTGCGCGAAGACGCCCAACGCTACAGCTTCCTGGCCGACGCCGTGCCGGTGATCATCTGGGCCGCACGGCCGGACGGCTCCCTCGACTACTACAACAAGGCATGGTTCGATTACACGGGGCTCGCGCCCGGGCAGACGATAGACCTCGTGCTGCATCCGGACGACTTCCAGCGCAGCCTTGAGCGCTGGGAGCATTCGGTCGCGACGGGTGAGGACTTCGGCTGCGAATACCGTTTTCGGCGCGGGGCGGACGGCGTTTACCGGTGGTTTATGGGCCGCGCGTCGGCTCGGCGCAACGAAGAGGGGGAGATCGTGCAATGGGTTGGAACATGCACCGATGTCGACGACCAGAAACGCGCCAATTCCGAGCTGGAGCGCGGGGTTAACGAGCGCACTTCGGAACTCGTCCGGACCAACGCAGCATTGCAGGAAGAAAACGCCGAGCGGAGACGCGCCGAGGAGGCGTTGCGCGCCTCGCAGCAGATCACCGAAGGAATCATCAATGCGATCCCAATCCGGGTGTTCTGGAAGGATAAGAACCTCGTTTACCTGGGCTGTAACGAGGTCTTCGCGCGCGATGCCGGGTTCGCCGACCCCAGGGACATCATCGGGAAAGTCGATTCGCAGCTCGGCTGGCGCGATCAGGCCGAATCCTATTCAAAGGACGACCGCCAGGTCATCGCGAGCGGTGATTCCAGATCTCTCATCGAAGAGCCCCAAACGACGCCGGAAGGGAAGACGATCACGCTGCTCACCAGCAAGACGCCCATGCGCAATTCCGACGGGGAGATCGACGGCGTGCTCGGGACGTACATCGACATCACCGAACGAAAGAAAGCCGAGGAGGCGTTGCGGGAAAGCGAGGAGCGTTTCTCCGGGGCGTTCGAGTACGCCCCGATCGGCGTGGCCCTGGTGACTCCCGACGGTCGATGGCTCAAGGTCAACCGGGCGCTCTGCGATCTGGTCGGCTATTCCGAAGCCGGGCTGCTTGCGCACACCTATCAGGAGATGACCTGTCCCGATGACCTTGAAGCCAGCCGTGAGAATGTGCGCCGGTTGATCGCCGGAGAAAGCCGGTCTTTCCGGATGGAAAAACGCTACATCCACGCGCGCGGGCATTTCATCACGGCCTTGACAAGCGTTTCGCTCGTCCGCGACGGCCGGGGGAGGCCGCTCTACTTCATCGCCCAGATCCAGGACCTCTCCGAGCGCAAGCTGGCCGAGACCAATCTCGCGAGGACCCAGGGGCAGCTGGTCGACGCCTCCCGTCAGGCCGGCATGGCCGAGGTCGCCACCGGCGTGCTCCACAACATCAGCAACGTGCTCAACAGCGTGAATGTCTCGGCAACGCTCGTCGCCAGCCAGGTGCGCAACACCAAGGCCGCAAATGTCGCGAAACTCGCCGCGTTGCTCGACGGGCACAAGGGCGACCTCGTCGGTTTCCTCACTAACGATCCCCGCGGCCGGACCATCCCCGGGTATCTTGGCTCGCTGGCGGAGTCGCTCGCCGCCGAGCAGAAGATGGTGGCCACTGAGCTTGACGAGCTCCGCAAGAACATCGACTACATCAAGGGCATCGTGGCCATGCAGCAGACTTACGCCACAGCCTCCGGGGTCATCGAGGCGGTTTCGGTGCCGGATATGATCGAGGACGCCCTGCAGATCAATGCCGCCTCACTCGCCCGGCACGATATCGAAACGATCCGCGACCACCAGTCCCCCATGGTTGTCACCACGGACAAACACAAAGTCATGCAGATCCTCATCAACCTTGTGCGCAACGCAAAATATGCGTGCGACGAGTCGGGTCGCGCCGGCAAGCAGATCACCATTCGCACGACCAGCGACGTCCGCGGCGTCAAGATCGCCGTCATCGACAACGGCGTCGGCATCCCTGCGGAGAACCTCACGCGGATTTTCAACTACGGGTTCACGACACGCGAACACGGCCATGGCTTCGGCCTCCACAGCAGCGCGCTCGCGGCGAAGGAGCTCGGCGGTTCGCTTGCCGTGCAGAGCGACGGCGCCGGCCGGGGCGCCGTGTTTACCCTGGAGCTGCCCTGCAAACCGGAGGCCAAAATACCATGATTCCTCCGCCGGCTGAAAAGAACCTCCGGATTCTTGTCATTGACGACAATCGGTCCATTCATGGCGATTTTCTGAAAGTACTCGCCATCGAAGGTTCCGACGAAAAAGCCCGCGCAATGGAAACGGTGTTGTTCGGCGAGGCCTCCGTTTTTCGCCCGCGCATCCGCTTCCCGCTCGATTCGGCCTACCAGGGCAGGGACGGTTTTGAGATGGTCCAGCGCGCTGTGGCCGAAGGGCGGCCCTACGCGATGGCGTTCGTCGACGTCCGGATGCCGCCGGGCTGGGACGGCATCGAAACCACGGCGCGCATCTGGGAGGTCGATCCCGCGATCCAGATCGTCATCTGCACCGCGTATTCGGACTACTCGTGGGATCAGATGGGCGAGAAGCTCGGCCAGTCCGACAAGCTTCTGATCCTGAAGAAACCGTTCGACAACATCGAGGCGCTGCAACTTGCCACCACGCTCACCGAGAAATGGAACCTCGCGCGGCAGGCGAAGTGCCAGCTTGAGAATCTCGAAAAACTCGTCGACGAACGCACCCGCGAGCTGCGCACCGCCAAGGAGGTTGCCGAGGCTGCAACCAAGACCAAGAGCGAATTCCTCGCCAANNGAGATCCGCACGCCGATGAACGCCGTGATAGGCATGACCGGCCTGCTCCTCGACCTCGAGCTCGGCCCCGTCCAGCGAGAATACGCCGAGATTGTCCGCACCAGCGCGGACACGCTGCTCAGCCTGATCAACGACGTGCTCGATTTCTCAAAGATCGAGGCGGGCAAGCTCACATTCGAGACGCTCGACTTCGATTTGACGGAGACCGTCGAAAGCGCCCTCGACATGCTTGCCGGGCGCGCGCAGGGCAACGCCACCGAGCTCATCATGGCCATACCGCCCGAAGTTCCCCGCTTCCTTCGCGGCGATCCTGGCCGGCTGCGCCAGGTGCTTGTTAATCTCGTCGGCAACGCGGTCAAATTCACAAAGGGCGGCGAAGTCGTCGTCCGCGTCGCCCGGCAGACCGAGAGCGACAACCGCGTCGTCCTCCGCTTCGAGGTGCGAGACACCGGCGTCGGCATTCCCGCCGCGGTGCAGGCAAAGTTGTTTCAGGCGTTCGTGCAGGCCGATGGTTCGACCACCCGTCGCTTCGGGGGCACCGGCCTGGGCCTGGCGATCTCCAAGCAGCTCGTGATCAAGATGGACGGCCAGATCGGCGTGGAAAGCGAACCGGGCAAGGGCTCGACGTTCTGGTTCACGGCCCAGTTTGGAAAACCCGCCGGCAACGAACCGCCGGTCGCCGGCGAACGCGACGGCTGGTCGAATCTGCGCGTGCTCGTCGTCGACGACAACGCCACCAGTCGGCAGACCTTGCGCCACCAGATCTTCGCCTGGAAACTCCAGAAGGGAAGCGCCGCCGACGGCTTCGAGGCGCTCCGCGTGTTGCGCGCCGCCGTCGCCGGTGGCCATCCCTACGACATCGCGCTCCTCGACGTCGAGATGCCCGAGATGGACGGCCTCACGCTCGCCCGTGCGATCAAGGCCGATCCCGCCATCGCAGGCACGCGGCTGATCGCGTTGACGCCGCTTGGGCACGCGGTCACCGAAGGGGAAATGCAGGCCGCCGGCATCGACGCGTCGCTCGGCAAACCGGTCAAGCA
>PMKA01000391.1:2547-5596 GCA_003157575.1 Opitutia bacterium | reverse complement strand
GCGCGCACTTCGGTAAAAACCAGCTCGTTCATCAGCCGCTGACCGAGCCGATAGGCGCGAACGAGCGCGTTCACCGGCACCCCGTGTTGTGCCAATCGCCGGGCATATTCCAGGGCTGCGGTGGGCGCCTCGACCCGCTCAACCGCTATGTCATAGCGCAACGCACGCAGAATGGTGTCGACGTTTCCCTCGACGCTGGGCCCCAGCAGTTCCATGATGCGTTCATCACCGCGCAGCTCCGGGATCTGATCCTCGAGGGACAGACGCATGGTTGACGCTAAGTCGCCCAGCCGAATGTGCAGTCGTTCGGCGGTCTCGGCGACGTGGCGGCCGACCTCAGCGTCGCCGTCGAACTGCGCTTTCGCCACGCTTCTGACGGTAGACCGTTGCCGTTGTCTTCCGGCGACAACTCCCGCGCAAATCTTCGTCGGGCGGCCACTGTTTTGCGACGGGCCCGATTCCTAATGTTGCGGCTAACCAGTCGATCCCGAAGTCCACCAGCAAAGGAGCTAGCGCCATGGGGTTCACCAAGCCGTATTTCCCCGATGTCGATCCGGATACCTTCCTGAAGAAGCCATTGATGGAACGAATGCGGATCCTGGCCATCGATTGGGCCGAAAACGGCTTCGGCTCACCGAAGATGATCCACACCATTTACATCGCGAAACTCCTCGTATTGTTCGTGATCGGTGGCATCACCGTCGCGACGGCGACGTCGGGACTGCCCGCCTTCTGGCAGGTGGCCGAATGGTGGAATCAACCGATCGTCTACCAGAAGGTCATCCTGTGGACCGTGCTCCTCGAGGCCATTGGTGTGGCCGGCTCCTGGGGGCCGCTGGCCGGCAAGGTCAAGCCGATGACCGGCGGCATCCTGTTCTGGGCCCGGACGGGAACCATCCGGCTGCGCCCGTGGAAGTGGGTCCCGTTCACCAACGGCGACCGGCGCAACTGGTCCGACATCGGGCTCTACTTGGCGCTGCTGGTGAGCCTGGCCGTCCCGCTGCTGTCGCCGGGCGTGCACAGCGACTCGCTGTCGAAGGCGTTGCCGGATAACACATCCGGTTTGATTAATCCGGCCCTGCTGGTCGCGCCGATCGTGCTGCTGGTGCTGAACGGCCTGCGCGACAAGACGATTTTCCTGGCGGCCCGCGGCGAGCAGTATTTGCCGGTCATGGTCTTGTTCACCGTGTTGCCATTCGTCAACATGATCATCGCGCTGAAGATGGTGATCGTGGTGGTCTGGATCGGTGCGGGCTTCTCGAAGTTCGGCAAGCACTTCGCCAACGTCATTCCGCCGATGGTCAGCAATACGCCGTTTGCGTTCAAATGGATCCGTCGGGCACATTATCGCGAGTTCCCGCGCGACCTGAAGCCATCAGGACTGGCAAACTTCATGGCCCACGTCAACGGCACCACGGTCGAGATCGCGGCTCCGCTGATCCTGTTCTTCTCCACGAACAAGTGGGTGACGATCGCTGCGGTGCTGTTGATGGTGGGGTTCCACCTGTTCATCATCTCGACGTTCCCGCTCGCGGTGCCGCTGGAGTGGAACGTGGTCTTCGCCTACACCACGATCTTCCTGTTCCTCGGCTTCCCGAACTGGAAGGGATACGCCCCCTGGAACATGACGCCGCCGTGGCTGGCCCTGATCATCGCCGCCGCGGTGCTGTTCTTCCCGATCCTGGGCAATCTGCGACCGGACAAGGTGTCCTTCCTGCCTTCGATGCGGCAGTACGCGGGCAACTGGGCTTCGGCGGTATGGTCCTTCGCGCCCGGCTCCGAGGAAAAGCTGAATCGGGTCACGCGCTCGGCGTCCAACCAGATCGACCAGTTCATTGCGGCCGGCTACGAGCCACAGTGGGCGGAGATCACCCTGCAAAAGACGATCGCGTGGCGAAGCAAGCACAGCCAGGCTCGTGGCCTGTTCTCGCTGCTGTTGACGCACCTACCTGACGTCGACACCCGCACGGTGCGGGAAGGTGAGTTCGTGTGCAACTCGCTGATCGGATTCAACTTCGGCGACGGTCACCTACACAACGAAGAGCTGATCCGGGCCGTGCAGCGCGAAGCTGAGTTCGAGCCCGGCGAGTGCGTCATCGCCTGGGTGGAGTCCGAGGCCCTGGGCAGCGGCGTCCAGCACTACCAGCTGATCGACGCCGCGCTCGGGATGATCGAACGTGGTACCTGGAAGGTGGCCGCCGCCGTCGCCGAGCAGCCCTGGCTGCCCAACGGCCCCATCCCGACCGACGTAACCTGGTCACTGAGCGGCACCAAACGGGGCGCCGCCAAGGTTCAGGGCCAAGATCACGGTCACGGAGCGCTGGCATGAGTACCGCATTGGTGGTGGGCGGCGGCCCAAACGGGCTCGCCGCCGCCATCTCCCTGGCCGCCGAAGGCGTGCAGGTCACCGTGCTCGAGGCCGCCGACGAAGTCGGCGGTGGCGCCCGCAGCAGCGAAGCAATAATCCCCGGTCTGCTGCACGACCACTGCTCGGCGATACACCCGATGGCCGTCGGCTCCCAGTTCTTGAACAGGTTCGACCTGCAGCGGTATGGGCTCTCGTGGCGCTGGCCGGAGATCGATTGCGTCCATCCCCTCGACGGCGGCAGCGCCGGGGTGCTGTACCGCTCGGTGGAGCAGACCGCGGCCGGCCTCGGTGGCGACGGATCGCGATGGCGGCTGGCGTTCGGATACTCGGCCGCCCGGTTCGACGTACTCAGCGAAGACATCATGCGGCCCCTGCTGCGATTCCCGCACCATCCCTTGATGCTGGCCCGGTTCGGTGCGCCCACCGTGCTCCCGGCGTCCTCACTGGCCCGGTTTTTCCGTACCGACGAGGGGCGGGCGTTGTTCGGAGGTGTTGCGGCCCATGCCTTCCGGCCGCTGCACTACCCGATGACCTCCGCCATCGGGACGGGCATCATCGCGGCTGGGCACCGGCACGGCTGGGCGGTGGCCGAAGGCGGATCGCAGTCGATCACCAACGCGATGGTGGCGTTGCTGAGCGATTTGGGCGGCAAGATCGAGACCGGTGTCCGGGTGCAGACGG
>PMKA01000391.1:2020-2517 GCA_003157575.1 Opitutia bacterium | reverse complement strand
GTGCCGTGGACGAACCCGGACGCTCACCGGGCCGGCACGGTGCATCTGGCCGGGACGTACTCCGAGCTTGCCGCAACCGAACGGGAGATCCACGCCGGACGCATGCCCGAACGACCGTTCGTGCTGGTTGGTCAGCAGTATCTGGCCGACCCACAACGCTCGGTGGGCAACACCCACCCGGTGTGGAGCTATGCGCACGTCCCCAACGGCTACACCGGCGACGCGACCGAGGCGATCACCGCCCAGATCGAGCGGTTCGCCCCGGGTTTCCGGGAGCGGATCGTCGGCCGCACAGTTCGCTCGACGACGCAGATGGCCACCTACAACCTCAACTATGACGGCGGCGACATCATGACCGGCGCCAAGGATATTCGGCAGCTGACGTTCGGGCCTCGAATCACACTGTCGCCGTATACCATTGGGGTTCCGGGCATGTACATTTGCTCAGCGGCCACCCCGCCGGGACCCGGCGCGCACGGCATGTGCGGCGCCAACGC
>PMKA01000391.1:0-1999 GCA_003157575.1 Opitutia bacterium | reverse complement strand
GCCGGCCGTATTCGTCGGCAGTGCGCTCACGCCCCGCGGCACAGACCAACATTTCCAGATCCATCCACTTGCCCAGGAACTCGCGACCGTGGCGTGGGATCACACACTCGACGAGCAACACGTGCTTCCCNNACGTTCTTGAGGACGTAGGCGTCGCCGCCTTCGGGCACGACGTCAAAGAACGATCCCCCGAGAACGCGGACTCGGTCGGCGACATCGACATAGGACGGATTTTCGATCACACCGCCGGTGGCGCTAACGGTAACATCGGCTCCCACCTCGTATAGCCCGCTCTCTAACTGCACGAACGCGGTATGCACGCCTTGGGGCGCGGAATACAAGAACTGCGCCAGATTGGGGTCGACGTCGTTGGAGTTGCACGGCATCGAAGTCGGCAGGACAGCAAATGATGGCCACGTCTCACAGTCCAGTCGCGGTGCAGCGGCGCACGTGCACCTGACACGCGTAGTTAGCTACCTGTGTTTTTTGTGGCGTTCTACCTGGACCCGAGCGCGTTGTCGGTTCAGGACTTCGGATACGAGTAGAAACCCTCACCGGTCTTGATGCCGAGCTTGCCCGCATCGACATAGGACTGCAGCAAGTCCCGCACGTTCTCCGGCAAGTGCGGGAACTCGTCGGCGTAGTGGTTCTCGATGTCGAGCACCACGTCGAGCCCGACCAGGTCCATCATCTGGAACGGTCCGGCCGGTACCCCCCAATTGACTTTGAACATCCCGTCGACATCCTCGGGACGGGCCACGCCCTCGGCCACCACGGCCAGCGACTCACGCTTGATAGCAGCCCAGATGCGATTGAAGATGAAGCCGGTGCACTCCCGGCGCGCCTCGAAGGGATGGACTCCGAACTCGGGCAGCACGGTCAGCAGGGTGTCGAGCAGGCCGCGGTCCGTCACGCCGTCGGACATCAGGTCGACGGCGTTGATTTCCGGTGGCATGTAGAAGTGCATGTTGCACAGTCGCCGCTTGTCCCGAACATTCTCGGCCATTAGGCGCGACGGGTAGGACGAAGAATTGGTCGCAAATATAGTGTCCGGCGGCGCGGCTTCGTCGATCTCCCCCCACAGCGGAATCTTGATCTCCAGCTTCTCGGGGACTGATTCGACGACAAGCCAGGCTCCGTCCAACGCCTCTTCGAGTGATCCCGCGCCCGTCGCGCCGCCGACCTGACCAGAACCTCGGTTCGCCACCACCGTCGGAAGGGTCTGCAACACATACTGCGTCGCCTCAGCGCGCTGTTCGGAGCGACGCGCGTAGATTCGCACCGTTCCGCCGCGGGTCGCGAACATCAGCGCGATGCGCCGCCCGAGCGTTCCCGCCCCGATCACCGCGACCGGGCGGTTCTGGATGTCCTTGAATGTATGCGTGTATGAGCTAGTCACACAGGCATGCTAGGCCGTGCTGTGTCGACCGGCTCCGTCGCGAATCGACAAAGATCGCGAAACCGTTGTCGCGCGCAAACAACCGTGAGTCGAAATCGCTTATTTCGCTGCGGTTCCAGTGGTCTCTGGGCAGCGGCTTCTGTCGGTGAATCTAGAAATATGATCCGACCAAGGCGAGCGCAGCTCCGATTGCAAATACCAATAGCACAGCCCCCACAGCTACGGCAGCGCATGCAAGGACCGGTAGCAGAAGAACCCCGATAACCGGGATTACGACAGCTGCTATCGCGACAGTTAATGCGTCCTGAAGGATGGTGGGAAGCGAGGTGGCCGCCTGGCTCGCGGCGGCGGCGACCGAACCCAGGGGGTTCAACGACCCGGCGTTAGCGGCCTCGGCGTGGGCGTAGGAGCCCGCGCTGGAAGTCAATTGCTGCACAAACTTCTCATGGAACGCCGCCGCCTGCCCAGCCAGCGCCTGATAGTCCTGGGCATGCTGGGAAAACAGGTGCGCGATGCTCGAAGACACCTCAACGGCGGCGGCCGGAATCACCGCGACGGTAGGGGTTGCCGCCGCAATGTGAGCCGCGCTGAACGTCGCAC
>PMKA01000138.1 GCA_003157575.1 Opitutia bacterium | reverse complement strand
TGGCAGGAGCCTGTCCCCTGATTGCTCAGTCCCCTGGATTGCTCACATGAGAGGAGCCTGTCCCCTGCGGTTGCTGGCGGTGCCCGTCCCCAACTCAGGCTGTCGAAACACGATGAGGGAATCTCGAGATCGCCTCCGGGATACAACGCTCGTAAAACGATCATAATCCACCAGCGATGTCCGGGCAGACGTGGAAGCCCGGCGGAGAGGCCGGGCCCCCATAATCGTCGGACGTCTTCAGAACCGCCATTCGACGCTGCCGTAAAGCGCACGCGGCAGCGCGGGATATCCCGCGACTTCCTGATAGGTGCGATCAAGCAGATTCTCCGCCCGGACCTTGAGAATCAGATTCGGCTGCAGAGCATAACTCGAATAGAGCCGGAAGGTGGTGTATCCGGCAAGCGGCGTCGGGCCATAGGCTCCATCCACGCGATCGGCGACAACGTGCGCCCCGCCCCCCAACATCCATCGCTTTGTGACCCTCGTCTCGATGCCGCAATCCAACGTGTGTCGCGGGCGGCGAATCAGCCGGGTGTCGGTGACATCGTCGGTCGCATCCATGTAGGTGTAACCTATCCGGGCCGTGGCCGCCGGGCAGAGCCTGGCGCTCGCCGCCAGTTCGACGCCGCGGGTCGTGGCACGGTCGATGTTGATCATCTCGCCAACATAGGTAACGGGATCCTCTATCTCATATTCGAGGAGGTCGCGAAAGCGGTTTTCAAAATAGGTGGCGCTCAGCGTCAGACGGCTGTCCAGCATGGTCTCGTCAATGCCGACATCCCAGCCTCGCGACTTCTCCGGCCGGACCGCCTGGTTCGGAAGGATGTAAGGCGGCGAGCCGAAAAGATCGCCGGGAGTGGGGGCATTGAACCCGGTGCCGAAGGTCGCGCGCAACTTCGTGTTCTTGACAGGCACATATGCCGCGCCCGTCCGCCATGTCGTCGCGTCGCCAGCCGTGTCGAAATGATCCCGGCGCGCTCCGGCGGTCAGCTCGACTTCAGATACCGGACGCAGCGTGGACGAGAAATACCCTGCAAGCGAACGGTCTTTCATCATGCCGCCGGCGACATAATGGGATTGCTCCGCGTTGACGCCGCCCACCAGTTCGGCCCAGGCCGCCGCCTCCCAGGTGTTCTGCCAGTCCAAAATGCCACGGGTGCTGCGGGCGTAATAATAATTCCACGACGTGCCGTCGTCGAATGTGTATTCGTTCCGATACAAGGCGCACGTCAGCCGCGAACGGAGTCCTGCGCCGGCGTGCGCCTCCGCATATGCGGTAACGAGCTTGGTCGACGAGCGCGTGTCGCCGCGCGAGGGGTAGGTGATCGCCCCCGGTTCCTCGGAATGCGAGTCCAGCCCGCGCAACGTGGTCCCGACCAGGAGCCAGGGCGTGATCTGGCCCTCCAGCCGGGCTGAGTAGCTCCAACATTTGTAGTCATTGTATGCCCGGTAGTTGTCGGTCTGCTCACGGGCCAGCGAAAAGCTGTAGTCCATGCCGCCTCCAGCGCCGGTCGCCGCCGCTTCCGCCCCCAGGCTCCCGAACGACCCCGCATAGGCGGAGACCGTCCCTGACGGCTGACTTCCGCCATGAGCGGTCTCCATCATGATCACTCCTCCCATCGCCGAACTTCCGTAAAGCGTGCTTTGGGGTCCGCGAAGCACCTCGAGGCGGTCCAGACCGGAAAGATCCGCCGCGCCAAGAAAATTGACATAGGATGCGGTCGTGGTGTTAAAGCGAACGCCGTCGACGACGAATAATGTCTGGTCGGAGTTAGCCCCTCGCACAAACACCGAACTTTGTCCGCCGACAGCCCCCGAGTTCACCACAATCACGCCCGGCGTCTGGCTCAGGGCCGTCCGCAGGTCGGGGATCTGCCTATCCGCCAGGTCGGGGAGCGCGAGCGTGGTCACGCTGCTCGGGAGATATGCCGGATCCTGGCCGGTTCGCGTGGCCGAAACGACAACAGGGGCCAGGCTCTGCACGTCGTCCTGGGCACACAGGAAAAGAGGCGCGGCCACGCAGGCCGCCGCCAGTTGAATCAAAGACCGGCGCCGCACGGACGCCAGCAAACGGGTGTTCATTTCTGCTCCTGATTTTTGGTGGGAAGAGCAGAAACACAGGCCCGGCGGCCCGCCGTAGCTTTTGCCGGCCAGCCGCCCCCGTCACTTCCACTCTCACCCTTCATTGATGCGATGAAGGTTGCTCGCCGGCGCGCGCATCCGCACCAGCGTGGGTGAGCGTCCAGAAAACAGATGTTCGGACTCCGCATTTCTCGTTCTCGGCAGATCCACGGCTTGAATCCGGGATGCCGACAACCTCCTCGCCCCTGGCCTTCACCAAGGCTTGCGCCCTGACTGGCTTTGCCGCGAGCGGGCTCCCTCCCGACGTCTGAAAGGACATTTCAGCCGTCTGTTGGGACCGCCAACGGTCGGGGTCTGTGATGCGATACCGCAGCGCTACTGTGGCCGGTTCTCACGGCCTTCCCTGCGTCTCTGGAACAAGGACAAAGAACAAACGAGCGCGGGGATCTGAGCCTCGCGCCAAGCCGACTGCAAGCGCGTTTTGCGCGCGGGCGGACGCGCCCCGGCCCAGCTGCATCCTTCCATGGCGGACCCCGCCCCGATCCGCGGCGGACGCCAGGCAAATTCGCTTGCAAGGAGTGTTACGTATCATAGCGCTCGTAACATCATGGAAAAGGTCGCCCGCTTCAGCGTTTCACTCGACAGGAAACTCCTTCGCGAACTGGACCGCATGGCGCGCGAGAAAGGCCACGACAACCGTTCGCTCGCCGACGCGATGCTCGCCGCCAAGGGCGTCAAGCTCGGCCAGCTGACCATCACCACAACGGGAAAGAACCTGCCCGCATGATACGCACCCGATTCGTTCTGCTTGCCGCCGTCCTGTCCATCCGCGTTTTCGCTGCGGACACTGACGCTGTCGTCCCCCTGCCGAAGGTCGTGGTGACCGGGACGCCCATCATCCAGGAGAACCGACTGACGCCGCTGGCCGGGGAGGTCACCGTCGTCACCCAAGAACAGATCACCGAGCTGAACGCGCAGGACCTGCAGTCGGCGTTGCGCGAAACGCCGGGTGTCGTGGTCACCCATTACGACCTTGTCGGGAGCTTCGGCGGAGGCCAGGGCGGCGCGGTGTTCATCCGCGGCATGGGTGCGGCCCGTCCCGGCGCGGAGATCCAGTTGTCCATCGATGGCATCGCGAACTTCAACAGCCTGTGGACACACCCGCTGCTTGACATGCTCAGCGTGGATATCGCCCAGCGCATTGACGTGTACAAGGGCGCGCAGCCGGTGTTGTACGGCAACATGGCGTTCGGGGTGGTCGACGTGGCCACCAAACGCCAGATCGATCCGGGGTTCACAACAAGCCTGCAAACGGCCTATGGCTCCCATAACACGTTCACAGAGGTCGCCGAGCAGGGCGGTAAGGTCGCCAATTTTGACTACTATCTCGGGCAAAGCTATCGCTCCTCCGACGGAGACCGCCCGCATTCCGACGGCAAGCTGCAGGACTATTTCGGGCGCTTCGGTTACGCGCTGGACAAGAATTGGGAGGCGCACCTCGTGTTCAACCGCACCCACAACTTCGCCGACGATCCGGGCGTCGCGAACAGCGGGTCCAACGACGGACGTTTCAACGACGACGATTATCTGACCATCGCCACGCTGGCGGATCATTACGAAAACGCCGACGGCTATGTGAAGGCGTATTGGAATCGCGGCACGCTGAACTGGGTCGATCAACTGGACCCCGGGACCCACCTGAATCAGGATGTCACGCTGACCAAGTACGACAATTACGGCATTAAGACGCGCGAGACTTTCAAACCGTGGACCGGCGGCGAACTGATGTCCGGCGTCGACGTGGATTTCATCAGCGGCGAAGATCGCACCCTGACCGCCGGCAAGGCCGCGGTCTTTCCACGCACGCAGTTCCAGATGATCCAGCCCTACGCGTCGCTCAGCCACCGATGGAATCTCGCCAACAGCGCCTGCCTCCAGCCGTCAGCCGGGTTCCGGTATTTTGATCACGACGCTTTTGCCAACGAACTTGCGCCTCAGGCAGGACTGGTCTTCGGCGTCAGGGATACGGAGCTGCATGCCTCCTATGCCCGCGGCGTCAATTATCCCGGCATTTTTGTCGAAGCGATGCCGGCGCTCAACGAACCCAGCTACCGCAGCCTGCACGCCGAGACGCTGGACCACTTTGAACTCGGCGCCAGCCGCCAGTTCGGCCCGCTTGCGAAACTCGACGTTACGTTTTTCCACGACGGCGGCCGCAACAGGATCGTCTTCGATCCGACCAAGCCCTATCCGTTTCCGTGGGAGAATATCGGCAGTTTTCGCACCGAGGGCCTTGAGACCACAGTGACGGTCATGCCAGTGCGCGAGTTCTCGTTTTTTGGCGGCCTCACTGTGCTCGACGCCGATCCCGGCAATCTGCCCTACGCGCCCAGATGGACCGCCAGTGCCGGCGCCTCCTTCCGGTTCCTCGAACACTTCCGCCTCAGCGTGGACAGTCAGTACGTCGGCGGTCAGAACGCGCTCACGCTCGGCCCGACACCGGCGTTCTCCACAAGCCCGATCAGCGCCTACGCCCTGGTGAACGCGAGGCTGAGTTACGACTTTTCGTCACCGGGCTGGCGGCTTCACGGCCAGGTATTCGTCAGCGGCCAGAACCTCACGAACACCCGTTACGAGCAGCAGTTCGGCTACCCGATGCCCGGAATCAACGGGATGGGCGGTGTCCGCGTGAACTTTTGACGCCTCCGCGACTATCATCGCCGCGCGGCTTGGCGGACTCGCGCACCGCCGCCACCGGCCGTACGGGTGCGTCGGACGCGCGCCGGCTGGAAGACGCGTGAATCGGCTTCCCGGTTCGGAACGCCGCTTTCTGAAGCGACGAGGGGTTGCACTGTGCCGGACGCGTCCCCACGTTCGCGGGCCTCATGGCGCTGTTCAATCTCGCTGACCTTTCACATGCCTTCGGCGGAGCGCCGGTGCTCGACCACGTCAACTTCCAGGTCGATCCCGGCGAACGCGTCTGCCTGGTCGGGCGCAATGGCGCGGGAAAATCGACCCTGATGAGGATCATCGCCGGCGAGCTCGCACCGGATTCCGGCGTGGTGAGCTGCCAGCCGGGCGCGCATTTCGCACGGCTCAGCCAGGAAGTCCCCGCGGATCTCCTCGGCACCGTGCACGACCTCGTCTCCGCGGGCGTGCGACCCGAGGGGGCGGGCGGACCGCACGAGGAGGACTGGCGCCGGATGATGAGAATCGAGCAGTTGCTGGAGCGGATGCAGCTTCCCGCGCAGGCGGAATTCGCATCGCTCTCCGGCGGCCTCCGGCGGCGCACGCTCATCGCGCGGGCGCTGGCCGGGCAGCCCGACCTGCTGCTGCTCGACGAGCC
>PMKA01000161.1 GCA_003157575.1 Opitutia bacterium | reverse complement strand
CTGCAAGCAGGCTCCTACACCCGGTCGCCCATCGGCATCCGCGCCCCCAGCCGTCACCCTTCCAGGCCAAAGACCGCCTTGACGTAGTTGTCGACGTTGAAGCGCTGCAGGTCCTCCGCCTGCTCGCCGAGGCCCACAAAATAGATGGGCAGCCTGAGCTCCCGCCAGATGCCCACGATCGCGCCGCCCCGCGACGTGCCGTCGAGCTTCGTCACAATCAGCCCCGTCAGGCCGAAGCTCTTGTGGAACACCCGCGCCTGTTCGATCGAATTGGAGCCGAGCGAACCGTCGATCACCAGCCAGGAATGCTGGGGCGCGGCCGGATCGTGCTTCTGCAGCACCCGGCGGATCTTCGCCAGTTCCTCCATCAGGTTGCTCTTGGTATGGAGGCGGCCGGCGGTGTCGATGATCACATAATCGCGGCCTCGCGCCTTCGCCGCCTGCCACGCATCGAAGGCGACCGCCGCGGCATCCGCCCCGGTCTGGCTGGCGACCAGTTCGAGGTCGAGCCGCGTGGTCCACGTGCGCAATTGTTCGATTGCCGCGGCGCGGAAGGTGTCGCAGGCGGCGACGGTCACCGACCTGCCGTCTTGCTTCAGCATCCAGGCGAGCTTGGCCGCAGTCGTCGTCTTTCCCGAGCCGTTCACTCCGATCAGGCTGATGACCTCCGGATTGGCCGACCCGTCCTTTCCACGGGCCGCCCCCTCGAAGCGGCCCTCGCTGCCGGCAAGCACGCGGCGGAGCACCGCTGCGCCGATCACCGCGGCATCCTGGCCGCGTAATTCCGGGTCCTTCTGATGCGCAAGCTTGATCTCCTCGAGGATCTCGGTGGTCGTTGCCACCCCGAAGTCGGCCGTGTACAGTGCCTCCTCGAGCTCGTCCAGGGAGGCGGCGTCAATCTTGCGTCCGCCGAAGAGCGCATGCGTCTTCTGCGTGATGACCGCGACGGTCTTTGCCAGGCCGTCCTTGAATTTGCGAAGGATGGAGAACATTCGGCAGCTATTCTGTCGCCTTGCGCGCATCGCGCCCGAGGTCGCCCTTTAGCCGGTCGAGGATGCCGTTGATGAACCGTTTCGAATCGGCGTTGGAGAACTGCTTCGAAAGGTCGATGGCCTCGTTGATCGACACGACCGGCGGGATGTCCTTCCGAAAAAGCATTTCGAAGATCGCCAGACGCAGGATGGCAAGGTCGATCTTGGCGATCCGGTCAAACTCCCAGTTCTGGGCAAGGGTCCGGATCTTCCCGTTGATGTCGTCAATATGTTCGATGGCCCCGTGGATCAGCTCCTCTCCAAATGCATAATGATCGCGCGGGTTGTCGAGGCTCTCAAAGAACACCCGCAGATCGTCCTCCAGATCGACCGGTGCGTTGAGGCTCCACGCATAAAGATACTGCAGGGCGGCCACCCGGCCGTCGTGTCGCTGGATAAACTGGCCTTTGCTCATCGGGAAAACCTCTTTCGGAGCGCCGCCATTTCAAGCGCAGCCTCCGCAAATTCAACGCCCTTCCTGATCGGGCCGCCGCAGCGTTCCGCCGCCTGGCGTTCGTTCTCCGCCACAATCACCCCGTTGATGACCGGGACGCCCGTCTCAAGCGCCACCTGCATCAGTCCGTGGCAGGCGGCCTCCGCCACCAGCTCGTAGTGCCGCGTCTCGCCGCGGACGACGACCCCCAGGGCGATGCAGACATCGGGACGGCGCCGCCGGCACAGCAGCTGCACTCCGGTCGGCAGCTCGTGCGAGCCGGGAACCCGCGCCAGCACGATCCGCCTCTCCTTCACGCCCGCGGCGCGCAGGCGCTCATGGACCTGGTCAAGCAGCGCCTCGACGTGCTTTGGGTTGAAACGAGCCGCAACGACGCCGACCGTGAAGGCGGCGCCGCTGATCTCCGGGGCGCTGGGTGCGTGTTGACTCATGATTGAGGCGCACACCGCAACCCCTATTGCAGACCGCTGCAAAACAAAAAGAAGGACGTCGCGCCGGACAATCTGCTACAGCGGCACCTGTTCGACGATCTCGAGCCCGAAACCGTCGAGGCCGACAATTTTCGGCGCGCTGTTGGAAAGCAGACGTATCCGGCTCAATCCCAGCATGCGAAGGATCTGGGCGCCGGTTCCATAATCGCGCAGGCCCATCGGCGAAACCGTCTCGCCCGGCTCCGCATTCAGGCGCTGCAGCAGCACCTCGCCCGGATTCGCCGGCTCCATGTAGACCAGCGCGCCGCGGCCAGCGCGGGCGATCGCCTCGAGCGAGGCCGCAAGCGCGCGGCTGCTTCCGCTGCCCTTCGCGTGGAACACGTCGCTCAGCAGGTTTTCGCTGTGCACCCGCACGAGGGTCGGCGTGTAATCCAGGGAGCCCATCGTCAGCGCCAGATGCTGGCGGTCGTCGAGCGTGCTGCGGAACACATGCAGTTCGAATTCGCCGTATTCGGTCGGGAACGGCTTCGTGCAGACGAGCTCCACAAGCTGGTCCCGCTTGATCCGGTACTCGATCAGCTGGCGGATCGAAATCATCCGCAGCCCGAACTTCTTCCTGAACTCCGTGAGATCGGGCAGCCGCTGCACCGTGCCATCATCATTCACCAGCTCGCACAGCACCCCCGCGGGGGACAGTCCGGCGAGCGTCGCCAGGTCAACCGCGGCCTCCGTGTGGCCCGCGCGCTCGAGCACGCCGCCCGAGCGGGCGCGCAACGGAAAGACGTGCCCCGGCTGGACCAGCTGTTCGGCGCGGGTCTGCGGGTCCGCGAGAACGCGGATCGTCTGCGTGCGGTCAGAGGCGCTGATGCCCGTTGTGATCCCCTCGGCGGCGTCGACGCTGACCGTGAAATCCGTCCGCTGCGATTCGCGGTTCTGGCCCACCATCGGCCCGAGACCGAGGCGCTTGAGCTGGGGTTCGGCGCAGGGCACGCAGATGATCCCGCTGCAGTAGCGGACCATCATGCCAATGGACTGGGGGGTGACCTTGGCGGCCGCCATGATCAGGTCGCCCTCATTTTCGCGGTCCTCGTCGTCCGTGACAATCACAAGCCGCCCGGCGGCGACTTCCTGGACGGCGGACTCGACAGTATCGAACGGGGGATTTGATTGGATGGTAGGCACGGGAAAAAGCGGAATCAAACCGGCGCGAAAAACGCGCCCATGTTTGGTGAAGTTCGCCGGCTGTCAACGCCGCGAGCTATTGATGATAATCGATCACGTAGCTCTCCGGCGGCTGGTCGCTGCCGTCGACAACCAGTGTCATGAACAATCTGAAGGTAAAGGGCGGCCGGACAAACTTGTTCGACGTCAATGCCAGTCCATCGTCGGTGGGCGTCAGCACCGTGCGTTCGTCGAAGGTCGAGTAGTGCACGGGCCATCGTAGGTTGGCCCTGGCAACGTCGACCGGGAGAGGCTTCTTATTCTCGTCGTAAAAGGACAGCTTGAAGTTGTTGGTTTCGGTGACGACGAGGCCGAGAAACCCGCCCTTTGCCCGTGGAATGGTAAGGCCCGGGATCTTGGCTTCTTCAACTTGACTTGCGTCGCCCGAGCCAGGCGCGGCCTTGTCTGCCGCAGGTTTGGGCGCCGCGGCAGGACCGCCGCCCTCGGCCAGCAACGAAACAGCGGCGCCCAGCAACGCCGCGACCAGCACGGTTCTCATCAACAAGTTATTTTGCTTCATGGCAGGAAAGGGGGTTCCCCGCAGCCTAACGACTCACGGCCCGCCCGCAAGCCGCATTCCCCTGTCCTTTCAGGCCGGCAGGCTGCGGCCGGCCGGCCGCAAAACAACGCCGCCGAGGGCCAGGTGCGGTTTTCCCCAATGCCAGGTCCCCTTTGGCGCGAGCACGCCGCCTTCCAGCTCAAGCCCTTCATTGTAGGTGCAGGCCGCGGTCTCCGGAAGAATGACGATTGGCGGGCCGGCGCGCACCAGGGTCACCGGCGCAAAGCTGAACATCATCTCCGTCCTCTCGCCGGAGATCCCGTGAACGCTCTGCAACCATTGGAGTTCCAGCCCTCTTTCATCGACCTGCTCGAAGAATATGCCGCGGTCGCGAACGAGCGTGTCCGGGAATGCAAGCGCATGCAATTCGCCGGGACAAAGTCTCCACGGCTCGCTCGCTCGCGACGGACTGGACTGCACAAAGCGTGCGATCAGGCCACGGATGCCGGAGAAGACCAGAGGCTGCGGATCGTCGAGCACGAGACGGTGATCCGGCTGGGGGTGCAGGGCGTATGATTTGAAGCTCATTTTTTGGGGGCGGAGAAAGACGCATTTCACGCCGCGACAAGCGCGGTCAATTCAGCGGGCGCCAGCGGACCTCCCCGCCGGCGGGCGAGCTCGCGCACCCGCGAAGCGACAAGCCGGGCCTGTTCCGCCGATACCGCGGTCCCCTGGGCGCGCAGGATCGCCGCCACAGCCGCTCCGCCAGTATGCGAGCCGAGCACGAAATCCGGACGCGTGCGTCCGACAAGCTCGGGGGCGAACGCCTCATAGCTCCGGGAGTCGCGCAGCAATCCGGCGCAGTGGATGCCCGATTCGTGGCGGAACGCGGCGGAGCCGACAACGGGTTTCTCAGGAGCCACCGCTCGCCCCGATGCTGTCGCAACGATTGCGGACAGCCCGGAGAAATGCTCTGGATTGACGCTACAATCGACCCCGAGCGCGATTCGCAACGCCATGACGACCTCCTCAAGCGCGGCATTTCCTGTCCGCTCGCCGAGGCCGTTGACGGTGACGCTCGCCGCCGATGCACCGGCTTCGAACGCCGCCAGGGTGTTGGCCGTGGCAAGGCCCAGGTCGTTGTGTGCGTGAAACTCAAAATCGAGCAGAGGGGCCGCCGCCCGCAATCGCGCAACGTCGGACGCAATCCGACGGGGATGCGCGATCCCCACAGTGTCGGCCAGCCGTATGCGCCGCGCCGGGGTCAACTGCACCGCGCGGACAAAATCATCGAGAAATCCGGGATCGGCCCGCGAATAATCCTGGGCGCCTATCGATACGAATTGGAAGCGCGTTGCGGCATCGATCGTCAGGTCGCGCAACGAGCGCAGGACCCACAACCGGTCCTTGCCCCAAATTTTCATGTGCAGGTCCGAAACGGGAAACGAAATGTGCACCCTGCGGGCTCCACATGCCTGGGCCGCCGCAAGGTCGGTCGCGTCGGCCCGGCACCAGGCAAGCACCCGGTTGCCGTCGATAGCGTCGGCCACCGCCCTCATGTCGTCGGCTGCCTCGCGGCCGGTCGCGGGGATGCCGGTCTCGAGTTCAGGAACGCCAGCCGCAACAAGTGCCCGGGCAATGGCCACCTTGTCGGCACGTGAGAACATCACGCCAGCCGCCTGCTCTCCGTCGCGCAGCGTCGTGTCAATCAGGTGCGGAAGCAGGTTGCTCATGGGCATGGCGGTTTGCTTTTGGTTCGGCGCCAGATTGTAGGGTCGCCGCTCGTCGGCGGACCATCCCCGGCGTCATTCACGGCCCGGACGCAAGGTCGGGCCCTGCACTGGGATTTCACGGCAGCAGATACTCCTCGGCCACTGTGTTGTTCTCGATCGCGTCGAGGATGGCGTCGGCGGCGTCCTCGGTGACTCCCTTGTACCAGTGGCCGGAGGGATAATCGATGACCACCGGACCGTTGACACAGCAGTTGAGGCAGCCGGTCATCGACACGATGACGCCCGGAAGGGCACGCGTATCGACCTCCTCCTGGAGGTGCTGCACGATGGCGAGGGATTGCTTCTTGGCGCAGGCGCCGGCGGGAGAGCCGTTTGCCCGGAAGCTGCCGCAAACGAATAGGTGGTGGTTGGGTTTGTTCATGGTCGCGTTAGATTTGAGATGTGAAATCTGAGATCGGAGATTTGGGATTCTGTGGAGTTCGGCCTCGGCACGGTCATGCCCGGCCTTCTGGTTTCAGCCCTTCAGCTTTTTGGCTTTCAGCTTTTCATCCGCACCCCGCGCCTGTGCCCCTGCAGCCGGCGCCGCAGGCGGTGAAGCGGCGTTGAAGGGTTTTTGGAATCGGCTGGTCGGAGAATACCGCTGCAAGGCCTTCCTCGATCAATCCCTCCATTTCGAGTACTTCGACGCCGCCTTCCTCGATGATTCCCTTGGGCTTCGGACCGGCGGCGGAGACGAGAATCGCGCGACAGTCGTGCAGGATCGCAGCGAGGTCGCGCCAGCGAGGTTCGCCGCTGCCGGGCTCCGGAGTGCGGCGCACCTCGTGGAATTTGAATCCCGACGGGGTGGACGGGTCCTGCTTGAAGATCAGCACGCGCGCCGCCTCGCCAAGGTGCTGGTTGACGAGTGCGCCCTCCTCGCTCGCCACCGCGACGTAGGGACGACTGCGACCACCCAGCACATCGGCGCGCGCGAACCGGTTTAGGCGCTCCATATTCTCCTGATTGAGCCCCTCGCTGATCAGTCCGACCGCGTCGGCGCGGCAGCGGGCGCAATGGGTCATCTGCGGCAGATGGAGGCCGCTTTGCAGCCGCGCCCGCACCATATCAAGATTGTCCGGAGGGGCGAGATCCTCGAAGGCTGCGCCTTTCACGGGAAGAAACGCCATCACGTTCATCAGGTCGGCTCCGAGCTCCCTCATTACTTTGGCAACCTCGGGAATGTGCGTGTCATTGATCCCCGGCATCAGGATTGAGTTGATCTTCACGACCACTCCCAGCGCCTTGAGCCGCCGGATTCCGTCGATCTGACGCTCGAGCAGAAGCTTTGCCGCCTCGACGCCGCGCATCGGCCGCTTGCCGTCGCGGATCCATGCATAGATCTTCGCGCCGATATTGGGATCGACGGCGTTCACGGTGAACGTGACATGACTCACTTTCAGCGCCGCGATTTCTTCGACATACGGAGCCACACCCAGCCCGTTCGTCGCGAGACAGAGCATCATCTCTGGAAACCGCGCGCGGACAGCCCGCAACGTGATCATCGTCTCGTCGGGATTGGCGAACGGATCGCCCGGGCCGGCGATGCCGACGACGCTAAGGTTCTTCACCCGCGCAAAAACCTCCTCAAGGTAGGGCACGGCCTGTCGGGGCGGGAGCACGGAGCTCGTCACCCCGGGCCTGCTCTCGTTCATGCAATCGAACTTCCGGTTGCAAAAATTGCATTGGAGATTGCAGCGCGGAGCCACGGGAAGGTGCACCCGGGCGAATTTCCCGTGCGCCTCCTTGCTGAAGCAGGGATGCCTGGAGAAATCCAAAGGCTGGATGACTGAAGGGCTGAAGGCTGAACACTGACGGTCCGAATTCCGTTCAGAGCGGATGTCGCTCGCGACAGACCGGGTATCCAGAACTGGATTCGTGATGTCAGGGTCCATGGTTTCGGTTCTCAGTTTTTTTGCGTTTCAGCGTTTCCGATCTTCAAAGATAGGCGTAACCGATTTCCGAGTCCTCCTGTTTGGTTTCGAGCACAGCGTTGACGATTCGGTCGAAGAGCTCCTGGGTTCCCGCATAACCAAGCAACCGGATGCGTTGTGCGCCGAGGCGGTCGTGCACCGGGAAACCGCAGCGCACGAGCGGGATTCCCAGCGAACGGGCGAGCTTGTAGCCTTTGCTGCTTCCGATCAGCAGGTCCGGTTTCAGTTCGGCGGCGCGGGCCTCGATGTCGCCAAAGTCGCTGCCCTCGCGCACCTCCGCGCGGCCGCGCAGCTCGGGGGCCGCGCCAAAGATCGCGTCCGCCAGATGCTTCGTCCGGCCGCCGCTTGCACAGAGTACGGGGGTAACTCCGGTCTCAGCGAGGAAGACTGCCAGGCCGGCCACGAGGTCCTCCTCGCCGTACACCACCGCCTTTTTGCCCGCGAGGTACTTGTGGGCGTCGACGTAGCTGTCGACCAGCCGCCCGCGTTCGAGGGCGATCCGCCGGGGCATCTCGCGTCCGGTGGCCGCCTCCATGGCGGCGGAAAACTCGTCGCACGCACGCACTCCGATGGGGAGGCCGATGCGATGGAGCGAAACATGGAATTTGGACTTCAGATGGGTGCCCGCCGTATGTTCCGTGCGGGCGAGCACATGCCCGAGCTCAATCGCGGCCGGTGCGCCGCCGAGAGCGCGCAGTTCGGCGACTGTCGTTCCGCCGGCGGGCGTGCGCTCGAAATCGGCCCAGCTCGGGCCATCGAGCGTCTCCGAATAGTCAGGCACCAATGTGACGCCCGTCCCCCACTCCGAGCAAAGGTCGCGGAGGTGTCGCAGGTCGGCCGGGGAGACCATGTTGGGCATCAGGGCAACGCGCCGCGGTGGGATCTCCGTTTTCCGATCTTCGATTTCCGATCTCCTCCCTTCGCCCTCTGACTTCTGACCTCCGACCTCTGATTTCCGGCCCGCCTCCGCCAGAGTTTCCACGAGTGCGCGGACCGCAGCATGGAAACCGTCGGCATGCGTGCCCTTGAAGCTCGGAGTCGAAACGTACACCAAGGCAGGGCGGTCCACGGCGGCAGGCAGATCCCGGGCCTCCGCACCGTATTCGCCGATGAGCATCGGCATGTTCTCGCCCATCGTCTCGGAAAGGCAGGTGGTCGCGATGCCGATCAGCGCCGGACGGTATTGGCGGCCGATGTTGTCGAGCGCGACATGCAGGTTCTTGCGCCCTCCAAATACGGCGGTGTCTTCGGAGAAATTCGTCGAGGCGATGTCCACCGGCTCGCGGAAATGCGAGATCAGATAGCGGCGGATGTAGGTCGAGCAGCCTTGCGAACCGTGGAGCAGCGGAACCGCGCCGGCGATGCCCCTGAACGCCAGACATGCGCCCAACGGCGTGCACAGCTTGCACGGGTTCGTCGAAGCCGATGGAAACTCGGGCCTCTCTGCTACCGCATCGAAAGGTACAGGCTCGCAGGATGCGAAGGCTGGATCGCAGGAGCCGTCGTTGTGTTGTAGGAGCCTGCTTGCAGGCGATCTCCCGCCGGCGTTTTGAAGCGGATTCGATGCGAAGAATGCCTCGTCCGAGCTCATGCGACAGCCTCCGTGGGTTTCAGCCCGGAGGCAGGAGCGAGCTTGCTCGCGTTTGCTTCGGAATCGCCTGCAAGCAGGCTCCTACAACGAGACCGCCGCGGCACAAAATTCCACACCGGCGAGCAAACGGACGCATGCACCTCGCGCGCAAAGTTCAGCATGCCCACAAAGCCGGCCAGGCATTCCTTGCGCTCGTGATTGTGATCGCAGAACCCGATGCCGAGCTTGTAGGCGATCGGCCGCTCCTTCACGCCGCCGATGAAAAGATCCACGTCCTGTTCGAGGCAGAATTTCGCCAGCTCGATAGGGTTCGAGTCATCCACGACTATTGTACCAGGATCGCACATTTCGCGCAGCGTGTTGTAGTCTTCGGCATCGCCGGTTTGCGTGCCCACAAGTGCAGTACGCATGCCAAGCGTGCGAAGGGCGCGCACAAGCGAGAACGCCTTGAACGCACCGCCGACATAGATCGCGGCCTTCCTGCCCTTCAGGTCCTCGCGCCAGGCGCGGAGCTGCGGATAAATCTTCCCGACTTCGTCGCGGACAACCGCGCGGGCTTTCTCCATCAGCTCATCGGAGCCGAAGTGTTTTGCCACCTCATAAAGTGCGGCGGACATGTCCTCGATGCCGAAGAAGGAGACGCGCTTGAACGGAATGCCGTGTGCGGCCTGCATCTTTTTGGCCAGGTGCGTCATCGAACCCGAGCATTGGACGAGGTTCAGCTTTGCACCGTGGCAGCGCCGGATGGCGTCGATCCTGCCGTCGCCAGTTATTGTCGCGACGACCTCGACGCCCATGCGGGCGAAGTAGTCGCGGATCACCCAGGTTTCACCGGCGATGTTGAAGTCGCCAAGCAGGTTGATGCTGAACGGCGAAATCCCGGCGGTGTCCCCCGTGCCAATCAGCTTAAACACGGCCTCGCAGGCAGCCTTGTACCCGTCCTTCTTCGTGCCCTTGAAGCCTTCGCTCGCAACCGGGAGCACGGGGATGCCCGTCGCGGCGGCCACGCTCTTGCAGATTGCATTAACGTCGTCGCCGATAAGGCCGACGATGCACGTTCCGTAAACGAAGGCTGCCTTGGGCGAATGGCGGGCGATCAGTTCAAGCAAGGCGCGTTCGAGCTTCTTTTCGCCGCCGTAAATCACATCGAGCTCCTGCAGGTCGGTCGAGAATGCGTTTCGGAAGAGCTGCGGGCCGCTCGATTGCGCCCCGCGGATGTCCCAGGTGTAGGCCGCGCAGCCGATCGGCCCGTGGACGATGTGCAGCGCATCGGCGATCGGATAGAGCACAACGCGCGAACCGCAAAAGACACACGCGCGTTGCGAGACGGAGCCCGCGACGCTCGTCTTGCCGCAATTTACGCCCTTGCCGGGCTTTCCGGCCTCGGCAATGGAAGCGACACGCGATGGCAGAATTTCGATGCCGGAAGGCTTAAGGGTCGAAGGCTGAATGCTGAGATCAGGAGAGCCTTCGGATGCCATGGTCGTTTTCATCGCTCTGGTTCTCCATTCGGCGCTTGGTGTTCGGGGCATCAGTCGGTCCAATGCCCGGGTCCGCCGCCCCGGCAGCAGCAGTCGTCATGAGGATGTCCGGACCCGTCGCACGCAAAACCTGCAAGGGCGTCGCGGTCCATTCGCAGGAGTATCCACTCGTTCATCTCGCGGGCGCCGATCACGGAGTAGAGCCGCCGTGCATTTTCGTTCCAAATCAGCGTTGTCCACTCGTAGCGGCCGGCGCCGGCGCGGTGGGCAATCCGGCCGACCTCCTTGAGCAGCGCGCGTCCGATGCCCCGATGGCGGAAAGCCGGCCTGACGAACAGATCTTCGAGGAAGACTCCCGGCCGTGCGACAAACGTCGAGAACGTGCGGAAATACACCGCGAAGCCGGCCGGCTCGTGCCCCAGCCAGGCGATCATGACGTCCGCCGAGCGCCCCGGCCCGAGCAGATGCTCGCGCGCCGCGCCGGCCGTCATGGCGCACTCATGGGAGAGGTGTTCGAAATCGGCCAGCTCATGAACAAGAATGGACACAATTTCCGCGTCATCCTCGGTTGCTTGGGCGATGCGGAGGCCGTCGGACACGGGTGCTTCGGACGCTGTCGCCCCGGGTTCGGGAGCCGGCACCGGTGGATGCTGCGAAGGGTGCGGTTGATCGGTCATTCTGTATCCTCGGTATATATAGGCCGGTTTTATGCAGTCGGATGTAGGGCCGCCGCTTGTCGGCGCGCCATTTCCCCAATGAACTGTGGCCGGCCGACAAGCGGCGGCCCTACACACCATTCGGTGATCGTCGGCATCATTCGTAAGGCGCGATCCGACTGCATCGTTCCGGNNGGAGTGCCCCACGCGGTCGAGGATCGGGAAGCCGACGCGGACGAACGGCACATTCTCCACGCGGGCGATGTGCTTGCCGTACGTGTTTGCAACAAGCAGGTCCACGGGCTCGTTCTTCATCCATTGGTGGAGCTCGAAGAAGTCGGCCGCCTGTTTGATCTTCGCGTTGGGCACGACGGGATCGAGGATCTCGTGCAGGCGCTTCTCGAAATGGTTCCCCAGGCTGCCGGTGATGACGTAGACGG
>PMKA01000448.1 GCA_003157575.1 Opitutia bacterium | reverse complement strand
ATCCTGGACTTCTCGAAGATCGAGTCGGGCCGCCTCGAACTGGAGAACGAGACCTTCATTCTGCGCGAGTGCGTCGAGGGCGCCCTGGACCTGCTGGCCACCCGGGCGGCGGAGAAGCGTCTCGACCTCCTTTATGAGATCGGCGACGGCGTACCGCAGATCATCCGTGGCGATTCCACGCGGCTGCGGCAGATTTTGGTCAACCTGCTGGCCAATGCCATCAAGTTCACCGAACACGGCGAGGTGGTGCTGACGGTGCGGGTGAAACCGGATGAAGCGCCCATGGCGGGGGTCAAGCCGGCGGATGGCGAGGAGAGGCGGGCTCCGGCGGCTGACAAGGTGGCGTCGCGTTCGCCGTTCAAGACGCCGGCCGGGGATCAGGCTGGCGAAGGGCAGATTGTGGAGTTGTTGTTTTGCATCGCAGACACGGGCATCGGCATTCCCCAGGAGGCGATCGGGCGGCTCTTCCGCTCGTTCTCGCAGGTCGATGTTTCAACCACCCGCCGTTTTGGCGGGACGGGCCTGGGATTGGCGATCAGCCGGCGCCTGGTCGACCTCATGGGAGGGGCGATGTCGGTGCAGAGCGTCGAAGGCAAGGGTTCCACCTTCAGCTTCTTTATCAAGGCGGAGTTTGTTCCGGTGCGTCCGCGTCCATTCCTGGCGGGCCCGAAAGTGCACCTGAGCGGCCGGCACATGCTGATCGTCGACGACAATGCCACCAACCGGCGCATTCTCACAACGCTGGTGTCGGGGTGGGCGATGGTTCCTCGGGCGGCAGAGTCGGGAGCACAGGCGTTGGAGTGGTTGCGGGCCGGCGAGGTGTTCGACGTGGCCGTGCTCGACATGCAGATGCCGGACATGGACGGCGTCATGCTGGCGCGGGAGATGCGTGGCCTGCCGGGAGGGGACAAGCTGCCGTTGATACTGCTTTCTTCACTGGGACAGCGGGAGGTGACCGCGGAAAAGGCCCTGTTCAATCACGCGCTGACAAAGCCTGTGAAACCGTCCCTGCTTTTCGATTTGCTCGCCGGAACGTTCAAGGAGGCCGATGCGCCCGCTGCGGCTCCGGTCAAGGTGGTCCCGAAGCCGCCGGCGGAGTCGAGCGGACAGTCCGTGCGCGTCCTGCTTGCCGAGGACAATGTGGTGAACCAGAAGGTGGCCATGCACATGCTGGCGACAATGGGCGTGCGGCCCGACGTTGCGGCGAACGGCCTCGAGGTTCTGGAGGCGTTGCGACGTCAGAATTACGACGTCATACTGATGGACGTTCAGATGCCCGAGATGGATGGTCTGGAGGCCACCCGCCGCATCGTCGCGGAGCAGCCTGACCCTGCGAGGCGCCCCTGGATCATCGCGCTCACCGCGAACGCCGTGCAGGGCGATCGCGAGTCCTGCCTCGCCGCCGGGATGGACGATTACATCAGCAAGCCGATCAAGAAGGAGCAGCTCGTCCAGGCCGTGAGCCGGGTGCACCGGCCGGCGGCAGGCTAGCAGCATGGAGGGCGAAGCCCGCCAGGCTGCTTGCCCGGATCACTCTGCAGCGTGGTGGTTTGCCCCGATCCGCGATTCGACCTGCTGCCAGAGCGCGGCGGCTTTCTCGGCGAGGATCTTCCGGGCGCGGTGGATTTCGGCCTCGCGCAGCGCAAGGTTCTCCTCCGCGATCTTTGCGAGGTCGTCCAGATTGTAGAGGAAAACATTCGGCAGCCGTGCGGCCTCCGGCGCGATGTTCCGGGGCATCGCCAGGTCAATGAGGAAAAGGGGCCGGGCGGCCCGGCGACGCATCGCCGTTGCGGTCATGGGGAGGGTTACGACGGGCTCGGGCGCCGCGGTCGAGCACACGACGATGTCGGACCCGGACAGTGCGTCCGGGACGCGTTCGAACGGCACCGCTTCAGCGCAGAACGCCCCGGCGAGCTCGTTTGCGTGCTCGAGGCGCCGGCTGACGACGGTCATCCTTCCGGCGCCGCGGCTTTTGAAGGCCCTGGCCGTCTTCTCGCCCATCTCGCCCGCGCCCAGGGCCAGCACGTGGCAGGCCCGGAGGTCGCCGAATATCTTGAGCGCGAGATCGACGGCGACGCTTGCGACGCTGATCTGGCCTTCGCCGATTGCGGTGTTGGTGCGGACGTTCTTGGCCGCCTGGAAGCTCTTTTGGAAAACGCGGTTCAGAACCGGCCCGGTCGTCCCGCGGGCCTGCGCAGCAGCATAGGCGTCCTTCACCTGGCCGAGGATCTCGGTCTCGCCGATCATCTGAGAATCGACGCCCGCGGTCACCTCCAGAAGATGCTGCACGGCGGGATGGCCGAGCAGGTGCAGCCGGATCGTCTCGAAGAGCGCAGGCTCCATCTGATTCACCTCGCAGAGCGAGGCCTGGATTCTTTCCACGGTGTCGGGCGCGGTGGCGACACCGTAGATCTCGACGCGGTTGCAGGTATTGAGCACCGCGAATTCGCGAAGGCCGGCGAACGATTGCAGGGCGTGCTGAAGCCCGTCGAGCTTGGTTCCGGCGAGCGCCAGCTTTTCGCGCAGTTCGATCGGTGCGGTGCGGTGGGTCGCCCCGAGCAGGAAGAGGATTTGTGCCGGGTCGCTCATCTCGTGACGGTTGCCTGCGGCGCGGCCGGAGGCACCGGATGGCGGCTCGCGTTGACCACGGGAAGAGAGGCGAGGGCCGCGGCGAACAGAGCCACGCAGACCCACGCCAGCCGTTGCGAGATCAGCGTGCCCCAAAGGCGGAGGATCATCGCCGCCGAGTAGGCGAACCAGATTGCGGAGGTCACCAGCAGTTTTGCCGGGTCGACGCTGGAGAGATCGTGCAGCCAGTGGACGGAGCCCAGCCCGAGCGACCAGGTCATCAAGACCACCCCGGCGAAAAGCAACCGGAGGCTGATCTGATCCAGCTCGATGATGGACGGCAGAAAAGAGAACAGGCCGCGCAGGCGTTTCTCCTTCAGGCTGTAGGTTTGAAGCAGATACATCGAGGACGTGAGGGCCAGGAGCGCGAAGACGCCGTAGCTGAAAAGGGCCAGCGCACCGTGGAATTCCACCCAGACGTTGCCGCCGAACGCTGAGGCGCGCCGGGTTGCGTCCCACAGCGGATTGGCGAGCGAAACCAGAGTGACCACGGCCGACAGGCAGGCCGTGAAATAGCCGAGAACACTCGAACGGAACGTGGCGCCGACGACCAGGTAGAGCGACATCGCCGACCAGGCGGTGAACTGGAAGATCTCAAACGTGTTTCCGATCGGGCAGCCCCTGACGGCATGGCCTCGCGCGTAGAGGCCGAGTGTCTGGAGGATGAACCCGGCCCCGACGATCGCGTAGATTGAAAAGCGCGACTGCCGGCGGTCGCGCAAAAGCGCCACAGTGCCGAGAATCAGGCCGACAAGGTAGCAGGCGCATGCCAGCCACAGCCAAGCCCGGTCGCCGAGTCCAAGAAAAGTCATTTGGCCTCGGAAAATAGGCAGAAAATGGCCGGGGCGCAAGCGGCGGCCCGCCGCCCTTGGTTCGGGGGCATCGATTCGGCGCGGGACGGCTCCCGGCTATTTCCCGGCCAGCCTGCGCTGAGCGGGGAAGACCGGGCGCAGTGCGAGGCTGAGCTGGTCCTGCAGCGCCTGGAGCTCGCGGAAGCGCGCGACCCTCGCGCGATCCGGCGTGCAGCGCGTGGACTCGTCGGGAGCGACGACGCCGTCGGTGTAGTCCGAGAGCTTCGCCTTGTTCCCGTCAAGAAGCGAGGTGCACCACGCGGCCTGAAGCGCGCCGCCCAGCGCCGCGCCCTCGTCCTCCACCATGCCCACGACCGGAACGCCAAAGACGTCGGCCATGATCTGGCGCCACACCGGCGATTTCGCGCCGCCGCCCGTCACGCGGATCTCGCGGGCTTTCACACCAAGGACGGCCAGCCGGCGCAACCCGTAATTCATTCCCATCGTCACGCCCTCCATTGCGGCCCGCGCCAGGGTCCCCGCGTTGAAGGTCTTGTTGTTCAGACCGAGCAGCACGCCCGAGCCTTCCGGGACGTTCGGGGTCCGTTCCCCCTCGAGATAAGGCAGCAGGACGAGACCGCCCGCGCCCGCCGGGGCGGCCGCGACGGCGGCGTTGAGCGCCGCGTGATCCTGCCCGAAGAGCGCCCGCACCTGCTCGGTGACGGTGGTCACGTTCATCGTGCAAAGAAGCGGCAGCCAGCCGTCGGTGGAGGAGCAGAACGCCGCGATCTCGCCCTCCGGATCCACGACGGGCTTGGAGGCGAAGGCGTAAATCGTGCCGCTTGTGCCGAAGCTGGCCGTGACAACGCCGGGAACGACGTTTCCGGTGCCGATCGCCCCCATCATGTTGTCGCCGCCGCCNNGGAAAGCGGCGGCAGCCAGTCGGCGAGGTTCTTGTCGATCGCATTGATGACCGCGTCCGACCAGACGCGTCTGCGCACGTCCATCAACGCAGTGCCGGAGGCATCGCCATGCTCCATGAAGAAGTTGCCGGTGAGATGGAAATTGAGGTAATCGTGCGGCAGCAGGACATGGCGGAGGCGCCGATAGTTCTGCGGCTCGTGGCGTTTAAGCCAGAGGATCTTTGGCGCCGTGAAGCCGGGAAGGAAGAGCAGACCGGCCTTGCGGATGGCCTCCTTCGCGCCCCCGATCTTCTTTGTGAGCAGGGCGCATTCCGCGACCGTGCTCGTGTCGCACCAGAGCTTGGCGGGGCGGATCACGTCCCCTTTCTCGTCGAGCGGCACGAAGCCGTGCTGCTGGCCGGAGACGCCGATGCCNNCGGATGCTGCTCCATGTGGCCGACGGGCAGGCCGGCGATGAGCCGGTGGGAGGCGCGCGCTTCTGCGATCACCTTGTTCTGTTCGAGATCGAGCACGACGGCCTTTGTGCTCTGTGTGCCGGAGTCAATTCCGATGAAGAGTGACATGAGGTATGAAATCGAGGTTCGAGAATCGAAGGGCAGAAGTCGAAGGGCTAGTGCACTCCACGGCAAACAAGAAACGCTTGCGTCTGAATCCGGTCCTTCCGCGAGGGGAGTGGAGAATCCGAATCTGGCGCAGGCAGGAGCCCGCTTGCAGGCGCCACAACGGCGGAGCTTGAAGGGCTGCGGCAGGGCAGGGCGTCACCGCCGTCTTCATCCTATCTGGTTAAAATAGTCACGGCCCTGGCGAAACCGGGGCCCACCGGCAGGCGTCTTAAGCACGATCCATGCGTGCCGTCATCCAGCGAGTTTCGTCCGCCAGCGTGAGAACCGCCAATGGCGCCTTCGTCGAGATCGACGCGGGCCTGGTCATCCTCCTCGGCATCGGGAGGGATGACGCCGCCGCCGATTGCGTGCGGCTCGCAGAGAAGATCGTCGCCCTGCGCCTGTTCCCTGATGAAGCCGGTCAGATGAACCGCTCGGTGAATGAAATCGACGGCGAACTCCTCGTCGTGAGCCAGTTCACGCTCTACGCGAACGTCCGCAAGGGTTCGCGGCCCTCGTTCGGCGACGCGGCGAAATCCGACGCCGCCCGGCCGCTCTACGAGGAATTCATCCTCCAATTGCAGACGGCGTTTGGGCGCCGCGTCGAAACGGGCACGTTCGGCGCGCTCATGAAGGTGGCCCTCGTGAACGACGGGCCGGTGACGATCGTCATCGACACCAAGGACCGCGACTAATCCTAATTCGCGTTCAAGATGAGACGAACCAACGTTCCTTGTAGGAGCCTGCTTGCAGGCGATCGGGATCGTTCGAATAGTGACAACGCTCTGAATCGCCTGCAAGCAGGCTCCTACATCATTGCCAATTAGTCTCATCATGACGGCGCGCGGTTCGTGCGGCCGAACTTCGCCGCCAGCATCGCACGCAATTCCTCGCGTCCGTCGATCTTCAGCCACCAGAGCAGCCCGGCATAGGCTGCACAGGCCAGCGGGATCAGCACGACGACGGCCAGCACGTCGGCCGCGCGTCCCGGGACCAACCGGCCGATCCCGTACCAGCCCGCCCCGACCGCCAGGCTCATGACCGCTGTCGCGATCAGTATCCTCGCGAGGCTCGGCCACAGCGGCGCAAAGCGTATCTCGGGAATCCGACGTGTAAGCGCCCGCTTGAGGAGCAGCGTCTGAACGACGATCGCCGTCGTGCTCGCGAGCACCAGTCCCGCCGCTCCGAGCCAGCGCATGAGCACGAGGCTGAGGCCGAGATTCACAAGGAAATCGACGACCCCGACCTTCACCGGCGTCGCGGTGTCCTTTACCGAGTAGAAGGCGCGCACCGTGAGGTTCACCACGGAAAAGAACGGCATGCCGATCACAAAGAGCGCGAGGAGAACGGCCATGGAGTGCGCATCCCCGGCCGTGAACTTTCCGTGCTGGAACAACAGGCGCGTGATCGGAGAGCTCAGCAGGGCCAGGCCGGCCGCCGCCGGAACGTTGATCAGGAGGATCAGGCGCACCCCGCGGTGGAAATCCCCGGCCATGTCATCGAATTTCCGCTCCACGGCATGCTTCGCAAGCAAGGGATACACAACCGTCGACACGGCGATCGCAAACACCCCGATCGGCAGCTCCATGACCCGGTTTGCGAGGAACATCAGCGTGGCCGCCGAGTCGTTGATCTGGTACGCGAGGAGATTGGCGACGTAGATGTTCACCTGATACACCGCCGCTCCGAAAAACCCCGGCGCCATCAGTCGCGCGATCTCGCGCACCCGCGGCGAAAGCGCGAGGTCGAAGCGCGGCCGCCAGCCCAGCCTGATCAGCACGCCCGCCGGCACGGCCATCTGCAGGAACCCTCCCACCAGCACCCCGGCGCAGAGCCAGCGGATCTCCCCCATCGGCGTCTGCGC
>PMKA01000325.1:13272-16232 GCA_003157575.1 Opitutia bacterium | reverse complement strand
CTGGGCCTCGACACGCCGCGCCAGGAGCAGATCGAGTATGTGGCGGTCAACCCGGAGCAGTGGCTGGCAGCCAGACGCAACGCGAGCGTGTTCATCGCCGAGGTTCAACCGGTAATTTTACGCCGCAGAGGGACGCGCTGAAGGATCATGTCGAAGGGTTTTGCGTCGAATTACCGGATGGTGCTGCTTGCCGCCGGCATCAGCCTCTCCTTTGGCGGCATCATCACCCGCCTGGTGTGGCTTCACGTCATCGAGCGCGACGAACTCCTGAAGTATCTCGACCAGGCCCGCCGGTCCTTCGTCGTCGAAAACGCCCGCCGGGGCAACATCCGCGCCTCGCGCGGGGAGCTTCTCGCCACGAGCCGCACGCTCCTCGACATCGGACTCGACCCCCACATGCTGCGCCCCGAGGACGAGGCGCGCTGGCCGGATCTCGCGCGGATGCTGGGCATCAAGGTCGAGGACATCCGCGCCGCCGCGGCACGCCGCTCCCAGGATGCGTCCGACGACGATGGCCGCGACGCAAAGCCCGTGCAGTGGGTGAAGCTGGCCGAGGGCGTGGACGAGTCCGTCTTTGAAGGCGACCCGGACCGGCACATCGCCGGGGTCAAGGACCTGAAGATCCGCGGGGTTTACGGCAACCGCGTCTATCGCAGGTTCTATCCCCAGGATTCGCTTGCGGCCCACGTCATCGGCTACGTCAACCGCGAGGAGGTCCCCGCCTCGGGGGCCGAGCACTACATGGATTTCTTCCTGCGGGGCCGCAACGGCTGGCGGGAGTCGGAGCGCGACGGGCGCCGGCAGGAACTGGCGCAGTTCCGCACCCGGGAGGTTCCGGCGGTCGACGGCTACGACGTCGTCCTCTCGATCGACACGTACGTCCAGCACCTGGTGGAAAACGAGCTGCAGAAGATCGCGGAGGAGTATTCGCCGGCGAAGGCGACCATCATCGTCAGCGATGCGCGCACGGGCTTCGTCCTCGGCCTGGCGAACTATCCGACGTACAACCTCAACGAATACAACAAGGCGCCGATCGACTCCCTGCGCAATTTCGCCGTGTCCGACGTGTTCGAGCCCGGCTCGACCTTCAAGATCGTGGCCGCCAGCGGCGCGCTGAACGAGGGGCTCGTGACGCCGGGCACCGAGTTCGACTGCGGCATCACCGAGATCGACTACCACAACCGGCACCTGCACCTGCCGCGCGAGGACCATCCGTTTCACGAGCTGACGGTCGCCCAGATCATCAGCCGTTCGAGCAACCGCGGGGCGGCCCAGCTTGCGATGCGGCTGGGAGACCAGCGCTTCTATGACTATGTCTGCGCGTTCGGCTTCGGGCAGAAGACGGGGTTTCCCTTCGGCGGCGAGGTCGACGGCCTGCTGGAGCCGCCGAAGCGCTGGGACGGCCTGACGATCACGCGGATGCCCATGGGGCAGTCGGTCGCCGCGACCCCGATGCAGATCCATTACGCGATGGGGGCGATCGCCAACGGCGGGGTGCTGCTGCAGCCGCAGCTGTTTCGCGAGGTGCGCGACGAACATGGCGCGCTTGTCTTTGCATTTGCCGATCTTCCCCGCCGGCGCGTGATCTCCCAGAGGACCGCACAGACGATGGCCCGGCTGCTGATGGGCGTGGCCTCGAAGGACGGGACGGCGGTGGAGGCCGAGATTCCGCGCTTCGAGGTCGCGGGCAAGACGGGCACGAGCCAGAAGGTGATCGACGGCAAGTATTCGACGCGGAATCACGTCGCCTCGTTCGTCGGGTTTTTCCCCGCCAGCCGGCCGCGGGTCGTGATCTCGGTGATCGTGGACGATGCCGACGCCCATTGCGCGAGCGGCATCGCCTACGGCCATGCGGTCGCCGCGCCGCCGTTCCGGCGCATCGCCGAGCAGCTGATCCAGTATCTTGACATCAAACCCGTCGACCCGATCCCCGGCTATGGCGGGCTCGCGATGCAGACCGCCAAACGCCGCTGACCGAGGACCCTACCGGTGATTGCCTATTTGACCCAGGACCGTACACTCATCCATGCCTTCCGTTCGCAGCCGCGCGGACTGGCTCCCTCCGCCCGCGCAGTCAACCGTCGCATCTTCAACATGGCACCGAAGCTCCAGGACTATTTCACCGACGATGACATCATCGCCGTCAAGGGCGGACTCGAGCGGCCGATCTCCGGCCTGACGATGGACAGCCGCCGGGTCGTGCCGGGCAACCTGTTCTTCGCCCTGCCGGGCCTGCGGACCGACGGCGCGGCGTTCATCGACGAGGCCGTCAACCGGGGGGCCGTGGCCGTGGTCAGCCAGAAGCCGGTGATCCTGCCCTACGGCAAGGTGACCTTCATCCAGGTGCCCGACGCCCGGGTGACGCTCGCCCACGTGGCGCAGCGCTTCTACCGGTTCCCCGACCGCGACATGGAGGTCATCGGCGTCACCGGGACGAACGGGAAGACGACGGTGACGCACCTGATCAAGCATTTCCTCAACGGGCAGCAGCGCGTGGGCCTGATCGGCACGGTCAACTACGACCTCGGCCTGCGCACCGTGCCCTCCTACAAGACGACGCCCGAGTCGCTCGACCTCTACGGGATGCTGGCGCAGATGAGGGACGCCGGCTGCCGCAACGCGGTCATGGAGGTGAGCTCGCACGGCATCGACCAGAAGCGCGTCCTGGGGATGCATTTCGGCGCAGCCGTATTCACGAACCTGACACGGGACCATCTGGACTATCACAAGTCGTTCGAGGCCTATTTCGAGGTGAAGTCGCGCCTGTTCCTCGGCGGCACGGGCTCCGTGCCCCGGGTGGCCGTCGTGAACATCGACGACCCCTACGGCCGCGAGCTGGCGGCCCGCATCCCCGCCGGGGTCAAACGGATCACCTTTGGCGAGCATCCGGATGCCGATGTCCGCGCGGAGGCGCTGGCCCTCGATTTCCGGCGCACCTCCTTCCGGCTCGTCTGGCCGGG